>CAJXEG010000131.1 GCA_913052425.1 uncultured Flavobacteriaceae bacterium
ACTGATGTTACAGTTTACCGTGCAGGAATATGGAAACCCAGAACCCGACCTGGTATGTTTGAAGGGGTAGGGGCCATAGGTTTGGACTGGCTCAAAAAAGTAAAGGAACAAACAGGACTGTTGATCTCAACCGAGGTGGCCAACAAAGACCACGTAAAATTGGCATTGGAAGCAGACATTGATATTTTATGGATTGGGGCTCGATCTACAGTGAGTCCATTCATCATTCAGGAAATTGCCGACGCATTAAACGGAACGGATAAAATCGTTTTGGTCAAAAATCCTGTCAATCCCGATTTGGCCCTATGGATGGGCGGTCTGGAAAGACTCTACTCTGCCAACATCAAAAAACTGGGGGTCATTCACAGAGGTTTTTCTACCTACGACAAATCAAAATACCGCAACAATCCTGAGTGGCAAATTGCAGTTGAGTTCCAAAATAAATTTCCCGATATACCATTGATCTGTGATCCATCGCATATTGCCGGACGTAGGGACTTGATTTTTGATCTCAGTCAAAGAGCTTTGGATCTTAATTTTGATGGTCTGATGATCGAAACCCACTGGGACCCGGACAATGCGTGGAGTGATGCCAAACAACAGGTTACCCCTTCCCGCTTGGTAGAGATCATGAATGATTTAAAGATAAGAAAAGTGACTACTGACGAAAAAAGTTTCCAAACCGAATTGGTTACCCTACGTGAGCAAATTGACGTGAGTGATCAAGCCATTTTGGATGCTTTGGGCAAACGAATGAAAGTCGCTCAGTCCATTGGTCAACTCAAAAAAGACAACAACGTCGCGGTGCTACAAAACAAACGTTGGAATGAAATTTTGGAGACCATGCAATCTGAGGGCGGAGAAAGAGGTTTGAGTGAGGAATTCATCACCCGCATCTTTAAAGCCATACATCAAGAGTCGATCAATCACCAAGAAAAGGTGATCAATGGATAAATAAAAAGCCTCCCTTGGGAGGCTTTTTTAATTAGTTTAAAGTGTTTTTGATTCTTTCGACAGCTGTCTTAATTTCCTCTTCGGAGGCGGCATAGGAAATCCGTATGCAATCAGAATTTCCGAAGGCCTCGCCAGTAACCGTAGCTACATGAGCTTCTTCCAATAAGAACAAGGCAAAGTCATTGGCATTTTCGATGGTTTTACCTTTAATGGTTTTGCCAAAATAAGAGGACACATCGGGAAAAACATAAAAAGCGCCCTGAGGTTCATTGAGTTTGAATCCGGGAATTTCAGAAAGTAGCTTCAAGATCAGAGCTCTTCTGTTGTTGAACTCATCCACCATGTATTGAATTTCGCTGGTAGGTGCCGAAACTGCTGCAATGGTTGCCCTTTGGGCAATACAGTTGGCACCAGAAGTCATTTGTCCCTGCATTTTGTTACATGCTTTTGCGATCCATTCTGGTGCACCGATATAACCAATTCGCCATCCGGTCATGGCAAATGCTTTGGCTACTCCATTGACGGTAATGGTTCTGTCGTACAATTCAGGAATGGCAGCAATGCTGAAATGCGGTGTGCCGTAATTGATGTGTTCATAAATTTCATCCGACAATATATAGATGTCAGGGTATTTTTGTAAAATAGCTCCCAGGGCGCGGTACTCTGCTTCCGTATAGATGGTTCCACTGGGATTGTTGGGAGAATTCAACATCACCAGTTTGGTTTTGGGGGTGATGGCCGCTTCGAGTTGTTCCGGTGTAATTTTAAAATCAGTTGCTATGGATGAGGGAATGATGATGGATTTGGCTTCTGCCAAAGTAGCAATGGCCGAATAACTCACCCAGTAAGGCGCAGGCAATAAGACCTCATCACCTGGATCGAGCAATACCATACACACATTGGCAATGGACTGCTTGGCTCCGGTAGAGACAACGACCTGTGAGGCTTGGTATTCCAATCCATTATCGCTTTTAAATTTTTCGCATATGGCAGCTTTAAGGTCGGCATAACCATCAACCGGTGAATAGGAGTTGTAATTGTCCTTTACCGCCTGTATGGCAGCCTCTTTGATAAATTCAGGGGTGTTGAAATCGGGTTCTCCCAGACTGAGACCGATGATATCAATACCTTGATTCTTTAATTCTCTGGCTTTTGCCGCCATAGCCAAAGTGGCCGAGGCAGGCAAGCTCTTGATTCGATTGGATAACATTAAAAAAATTGACTTATGATTGAACGTAAACAGGCCGCATGCCCATTTGTTTTAAAAATTTAAAATGTGAAAGAATAGCACCGCGAGTGGTTTTGTATTCATTGTAGGGCAAATTGAATTCACGCGCAGTTTTTTTGACGATCGCTGATATTTTGGTGTAGTGGATATGTGAAATATGGGGGAAAATGTGATGCTCAATCTGGTGATTTAGCCCTCCGGTAAACCAATTGACAATTCTGTTTTTGGTAGAAAAGTTTACGGTGGTTTTTAGTTGGTGAACGGCCCATGAATTTTTCATATTTCCTGTTTTAAAATCCGGTAAGGGCATATCTGCTTCGCCAATGACGTGAGCCAATTGAAAGACCAAACTCAGGATTAAGCTGGCGGTGTAATGCATCACAAAAAATCCGATCATCACTTTCCACCAAACGATGTTAAAAACCAGAATGGGCAATACAATCCAAACAGAAAAATAGATGATTTTGGAAATGATCAATCCGATCCACTGTGCCGAATGACTTTTACTGTTGGCATAGGACAGGTTCTTTTTTTGGTAGCGGCTCAGTCGAACAAAATCCGAAATGATGGCCCATTTAAGGGTCAACAAACCGTAAAGTAAGATGGAATAAAAATGTTGAAAACGGTGATGGGGTTTCCAATCTGCATGTTTGGAAAAACGCAAAACGATGCCTGCTTCAAGATCTTCGTCATGGTCTTTGATGTTGGTATAAGTGTGGTGCAATACATTGTGTTGTACCTTCCAGTTGAAAACATTTCCTGCCAGTATGTAGATGCTGCTGCCCATCAGTTTGTTGATCCAAGGATATTTGGAAAAGGAACCGTGGTTACCGTCGTGCATCACATTCATTCCTACTCCTGCCATTCCTACTCCGACGACTACTGCCAGTAATAGCTTGTACCAATCACTGATGTTTAATGATAGGATGAGGACAAAGGGGGCGATCAACAGCGTGAACATGATCACCGATTTCAGGTACAATTTCCAGTTACCGGTTTTGGCCACCTTGTTGTCTTTGAAATACTGGTTTACCCTTTTGTTGAGGGTCTGGAAAAACTCTTGCGATTCTTTTCGGGAAAAACGAGGGATTAGTCTTTTGGTCATATTCAATTGTTGTTGGTTAGGTAAAATTATTGAATTTTAAAGCATTCTCTTTATTTTTAACAAAAAAACTAACTTGAATTTTATTTACGACTACTTCTCAAATTTCAATTCTCAACAAAAACAGCAGCTGGAATCTCTTTTCGGACTTTACAAAAATTGGAATTCCCGCATCAATGTAATTTCCAGAAAAGACATGGATTATTTTTATTTACACCATGTTCTTCATTCCCTATCAATAGCGAAATTTCTTACTTTCAAACCCGGAAGTAGTGTGTTGGACCTTGGGACAGGTGGTGGTTTTCCTGGTGTGCCTTTGGCCATAATGTTCCCCGGGGTACATTTCCATTTGGTGGACAGCGTTGGAAAAAAAATTAAAGTCATCAATGATGTAAAGGAAAAACTTGCATTGGACAACATTACTGCCTACAATGAGCGGGTCGAAAATTTAAATTTTAAGGTTGATTTTGTGGTTTGTAGAGCTGTTGCACCACTGCAAACATTGATCAATTGGTCGGCGGATAAGATAAGCGCTCAACAGAATCACCCCATAAAAAATGGTTTTTTGTGTCTCAAGGGAGGCGATCTAAAAGAGGAGCTTTCAGCCTATGGGAATGCTACGATTGTTCAGCTGAATGAATTTTATGGCGAAGCCTTTTTTGAAACGAAAAAGTTGGTTTATTATCACTTAGATTAATTGAGAACAAAGGGGGAAGAGAGCCTAAAGGGTGGGATTTCTACGTTGAACTTTTTGGTAGAAGAAAAATCAATCATGATGTAGGCTCCTTTCATGGCACCTACAGCCGAAGAGAGCAAACAACCGGATTTGTATTTGTGAATCTCACCGGGATTGATAACAGGTTTTTTACCCACCACACCATTGCCGTTGATGTATTGGGTTTTGTTAAGGGCCTCAATGATTTTCCAATGACGGGTCAACAATTGAACTGAACTCTTGCCTTGATTTTCTATTTCAATTCG
>CAJXEG010000132.1 GCA_913052425.1 uncultured Flavobacteriaceae bacterium
CCGGCACAACCCACCCAAAATAAAACTTCGGGTTTTTTTCCTTCTGCTGTTAATTCTGCAAGGGTAGGAACATGCATATTGAGTGATTTAATGGTTTTTTCCATCGTCAAAAACCTCGATAGTTACCTCTTTTTCAATTAAATCTGTAAATTTTCCATTATATTGCGTGGCTTTTACCAAGTGGTTGTCGATCCAGTGATAGTTTCCTCCTCTAGGCTTACCCATCAGAAGGCTGTGGTATTTGAAACCATTGGATTTTAACCATTGCTCAGTGACCTCTCTGTGGGCCTCTACCCTTGAAGTAAAGAAACAGATCAAATGACCTTCGTCATACCACTTGTTGAGGGTTTCCAGGGCATCGGGGTAAATGTTGGCCGTTGCCATTCGTTCAGGTTCTTCATTGGGAATGTCATCACAAATTGTTCCATCAATATCAATCAAATAATTTTTGATCCCATCGGGTAGAACAGGGCTGACAATTTCGCCATTTTCAACTTTTTTGTGTAAGTAGCTTTCTGCTTCCTCTTTTTCCATAATTCAGATTAAATTAATTTTCCTCGGCCCAGAGCATTCGATCTTGATTGTTGAAAGGCCATGGTGCACCGTTGTTTTCTATATTACTCATCATATTATTCAAATCACTCGGGGCGGCGGATTGTTCCATCACCAGATATTGTCGCATATCCATGATAATCGAAAGGGGGTCAATACCAATGGGACAAGATTCTACACAGGCATTGCAAGAAGTACAAGCCCACAATTCTTCCTTGGAAATGTAATCGTCCAGCAATTTCTTTCCATCCTCTTGGTAGCTGCCATTTTTATTGATGTTTCTCCCTACTTCTTCAAGTCGGTCTCGGGTATCCATCATGATCTTACGGGGTGACAATAATTTTCCGGTTTGATTGGCAGGGCATTGATCCGTACATCGACCACATTCAGTACATGTATAAGCATTCATCAATTGTACCCAATTGAGATCGGTTACGTCCGAAGCTCCAAATTTTTCGGGAACAGCATCCTCAGCAGGGACTGCATAGGGATCAGCACTGGGATCCATCATTAGTTTTACTTCTTTGGTGACAGTCTCATTGTTCTTAAAAGCCCCTTTGGGGTTTAGATTCTGAAAATAGGTATTGGGAAATGCCAAAAGAATATGCAAATGTTTGGAATAGTAGAGATAATTGAGGAAAATGAGAATTCCACTGATGTGCAACCACCAAAAACTTCTTTCCAGCATGACCAATGTTGTTGGTGAAAAAAAAGAAAAGAGGGGGGTCATGAACTGAGAAACAGGGAATAAACCGGCTTGAGTGTAATGCGGGTCACCCAACTCTTGGAGCAACTGATCTGTAGCATTCATCGACAGAAAAAGCGTCATGAGCACGATCTCAAAATAAAGGATATAATCCGCATCGTTTTTAGGCCAGCCCTTCATTTCGGATTTCCAAAAACGTTTGATTTTAAGTGCATTTCGGCGGAGCCAAAACAATATTACACTCACCAAAACCAATGCTGCTAAAATTTCAAATGAAGCAATGAGAAAATTGTATACTCCACCCATATATGGGGCAAACAAGCGGTGGGTTCCCAATAAGCCGTCCAAAACAATTTCGACAAGCTCAAAATTTATGACAATAAAACCTATGTATACAATTATATGGAGGATCCCGGCAATGGGTCTGTTGACCATTTTGGTTTGTCCCAGAGCAATTCGAAGCATATTGGACCACCGCTCTGAAGAACGGTCTGATCTGTCAATGTCCTGTCCCAATTGTATGTTTCTTTTAATGAAAAGGATGTTTCGCCTAAAAAAGAAGACGGCTATGGCTAATACTAAAGCAAAAATGATATTAGATATGTAAACCATTTTTTTGTTTTAATTTTCTTCTTTGGCGTAAGGTTTTTCTTTTTTTCCAAAAAGGGAAAAATGTACATATCGCTTGGGGTGGTTCTTTAGATCACTCAAAAGGCTTTCCAATTCTCTTGAGGCGTCCGTTAGGTTTTGATATAAGGTTTCGTCATTAATTAACTTTCCGGCGGTTCCTTGACCCGATTCAATGGTAGTAACAATTTTATTGAGCCCTTCAACTGTCTTGGTGAAAGATCTGATGGTGTGACTGAGTTGGGTATTTGAGATGGAATCGGTAATCGATCTTAGATTATCCGAAGTATTCTTAATATTGCTAAAAGTAGCATTGAGTTGTTCTTGGTTGGTATCCAAAATTTCGACAGCAGCCAAAGATGCTTTATTTAGATTGTTGGTTGTAATGGAGAGGTTTTCGAGGGTTCTTTTTAGGTTGACTTGGGTATCCTTGTCCAATACATTACTCACACCTGCAAACAGTGAATCGGCACTGCTGAGCATACTTTCAATTTTTATCTGTAAGGGCTCTATCTGACGATTGATTAGTTCAGTCAGACCGGGTTTTACGGTGGTTTGTAGGGTATCACCATCTTTAACAACCCTTTGAGTATCAAAAACAGGAACTATGGAGATGGCTTTTCCTCCAATGAGTCCAGTCTCATAGAGCATGGCAGTACTCTTATTGGAAAAATCCAATTCCTCACGTACGTCCATGGTCACCAAAATTTTAGTAGTATTGGGAAGGAAATCAATTTTGGATATTTTGCCCACGCTAAGACCGTTGATGCTGACTTTGGCTCCCGATATGAGACCTTCAACTTCATGATAGATCGCATAAACCGTTTTGGTGTCCTTGAAAATGGCATTGCCCTTTAAAAAACTGTATCCATATATGAACAGAGCAACGCCCCCTAGGACCAATATTGCTGTTTTGATTTCTCTTGTGATTTTCAAATTAATGTTGGTTTACAAGACTTACAAACTTAATGTTTTTTTTATGGATGGCGTTTATTTCAGTGCATCTAATGCCTCGGATAATTTGATCTTTTGATTTCCCCTGAAGGAGACAATAAAGGCGGATTTGAAACCAGCTCTGCGGGCTTTCCTTTGTTCTTTTTGGATTTGTTTATAGTTCTTTGAACTACCAAAATAATATTTATAGAAAGCCCCTTCTTTATCTCTGATGACGTTTTTCAAACCCTTAAAGTTGTAAGGTTTTGCATCAATGGGATTTTTACTGGCGGCCAATTGAACCCTAAAACGAATTACGTTGCTCTGATTTGATGTTATTTTGGATGGCTTTTTTTGAATTTCTTTCTCTTCAAACACTTGTTGATTCACCACCCCTTTCTCCAATACATTTTGGTAATTCACTATGGCTTTGGCGATGGCACCGGAAATTTCATTTTGACCTTTTTTAGAGTTGAGATAGGCCCCTTCTCTTTTGTTGGTCAAAAAACCGGTTTCCACCAAGACACTGGGCATATAGGTGTATTTTAAAACGACAAAACCCGCCTGCTTTACCGTTCTGTCTTTTCTGGCCAAATTATCAACAAAGCTTTTCTGGATGGTCGCGGCAGCTTCAATACTCTGGTTGGAATAGGTTTCCTGCATCAGTGTAAGGCTGATGACAGACTCGGGATTGTTGGGATCAAAACCATCATATTTTTTTTCATAATCTTCCTCATAAAAAATTACAGAATTTTCCCTTTTGGCAATTTCAAAATTTCTTTGATTGGCATGAAGTCCCAAAACAAAGGTTCCTGCTCCAAAAGCTTTGGAAGAAGTAAAAGAATCACAATGGATGGAAATGAATAGATCGGCATCGGCCTTATTGGCAATTCCAGCTCGTTCCTTCAAACCCACATACACATCAGATTTACGTGTATAGATTACCTTGATATTGTTATACTGTTCAAGTAATTTACCAATTTTCAAGGTAATATTCAACGCTATTTTCTTTTCAAAAAAACCGTAATTATTGCAATTTGGATCACAACCGGGGTCATGACCTCCATGTCCCGCATCCAGGACCACAACAAAAGTCTTGTTTGATAAAGATTGACCATACAAAGGATTTGATAAGAATCCAAAGTACAACCAGCCAATCAAAGGGAGCGTTAAAAAACGCATGTGTATTGATTTAATGAACATTGAATTAAAAGTTAATTCTGCAACCAACAATAAAAATATCCTTAATTTTGATCACCAAATATTTAACGAATCACAAATTTAGGACTATTCGGTTTGCAAACAAAGTCAATTTATACAGTAGGTTTGTTAATATTTTTTT
>CAJXEG010000133.1 GCA_913052425.1 uncultured Flavobacteriaceae bacterium
TTTCGATATTCTGATCCTTTTGAGCCACCACTCCAATAATTTTATCAGATTTGTTCGCATCCTTAATCAATTGAATGGACTTGTCCCTTCCTGCAGTGATGGGAATAACCACACCAGGAAAAAGTACTGTGTTTCTTAAAGGGAGTATGGCTACTTCTTTGGGTAATTCTTCATTTCTGAGTGCCTCCTCATCTTCGGTGGTTAGCAAAGGGATAAGCTCTGCTTCTGCTTCAATGTCTTGAAGTGTCAAATTGTCAAATGATGTAAAACTAGATTTGGCCATATATGAGCTTTCAGTCAAATTGTCATGTAATGTGATATGTACGTCTAATTATTAATACAAAAACACCATAAAAGGTCTTTTGGTTTAGATATGTTCAATTGTTATGCCAACCCGGCCTTTTTGATTTATTTTCCTTAGCGATTATTGGGAATACGAGATAAAAGTAAAGCCCCAGAGATAAATAATATGACAAAAAAAAGAATCGCATTACGCATACTTCCTGTAATCTGATCAATGGTTCCAAACATGGACATCCCGATAATGATTCCCACCTTTTCTGTCACGTCATAAAAACTAAAAAAAGAGGTTGTATCATTGGTTTCGGGGATTAGTTTTGAATAAGTAGACCTGGATAAAGCTTGAATTCCTCCCATTACCATCCCTACGCCCCCCGCAGCTATGTAAAACTCTATAGGGGTTCTGATAAAAAAAGCAAAAATACACAGCACAGCCCATATGGAATTGACGACTACCAGAGTAGAAATATTGCCAAATCTCTTGGAGGCTGCCGCGGTGGCATAGGCTCCAAAAATGCCAACGATCTGAATTAACATAATACTGACGATTAGGCCGATCGTTTTTTGTTCACTGCTGGCCCACACGATTTCTTCCTCCCCAAAATAGGTAGCAATCAAAATCACGGTTTGTAAAGCAGTACTGTAAACAAAAAAAGCGGGTAAGAATTTTTTGAGGATCGGAAGCTTATCCAATTGATACCATACTTTTTTGAGTTCTAAAAAACCATTCCAAAGAACGTCTTTGGTGACTTTTCCTTCACTATTTCCCTTGGGTAAGTGATAGAATGCATATTGGCTGAACAAAGCCCACCAAATACCTACAGTGATAAAAGAATATTTCATCGCCTTAAGGGATGATTCCAATGGTGTGCCTGTAATTCCATACCAGTCGGGTTGTAAGACCATTGACAGGTTTAGAATCAATAATAAAATACTCCCTAAATAGCCCATAGAGAAACCTCTGGCACTGGCAAAATCTTGCTGTTCGGGGTGGGCGATATCCGGCAAATAGGAATTGTAAAAAACCAAACTGGCCCAAAACCCAATCAATGCGAAAAAATAAAACATCATACCCATGTATATACTATCCAATTCAAAGAAATAAAGCCCCATACAGGAAATGGATCCGGTATAGACAAAAATTTTCATGAACCTTTTTTTGTTTCCAATATAGTCGGCTATTCCCGAAAGTAAAGGGGAATTGAAGGCCACAACCACAAAAGCCATGGCTGTTACAAAACTGATCAAAGCTGTGTTTTTAAAGTCGTAGCCCAAAAACTCGATGGTACCGATGTCTTGAGATATCGCGCTATAGTAAATAGGAAAAACGGTAGAACTGATGACCAGTGGATATACGGAATTGGCCCAATCATAGGAAGCCCATGCATTTATTAATTTGGAATTTCCTTTTTCCAATCTATTTTTTCTTTTCATTGCTTCCATTAAGAAATTGGCACAATTTATGAATTCATTTGTTTTGACCTCTGGTAATGAGTTTATTTTTTAAAATCGATTACCTTTAGTTTATAATTTAACCTCTAAAAAATGTAGATGAAAAACAAGTTTCTATTTTTAATCACACTTGTTCTGATAAGTTGTAATGGGTTATCCCAACAAAAGAAATCCAAAGAGAACAAAAGCTATGCGGTAGAGAAAACCGATCAAGAATGGAAAAAGGAGCTTCCAAAAATGTCTTATATGGTGCTTAGAAAAGCAGCCACTGAATATCCCTTTACAGGCAAATACAATAATCATAAAGCAAAAGGGACTTATACTTGTGCGGGTTGTAATAGTCCGCTGTATGAATCGGAGGACAAATACGATTCTAAGTGCGGATGGCCTTCATTTGATCGCGCTGTTGAATCCAATATTGAGTATGACGTAGACTATAAATTGGGATACGCAAGAACAGAACTAAAATGCAACAAATGTGGAGGACATTTGGGACATGTATTCAACGACGGTCCCAAAGAAACTACAGGAAAAAGGCATTGTATCAACTCTGCGGCCCTTAATTTTATTCCCAATGAGTAAAAACAAAAAATACCCCATCGAAAAATCCGAAAAAAATTGGAAAGCGGAACTCAGTCCCGAGGAATTTAAAATTCTTAGGGAGAAAGGCACAGAATACCCCTTTACAGGCCAATACAACGATCACTATGAAGATGGAACCTATCTGTGCAAGGGTTGTGGTACTCCACTATACGAAAGTGAAAGTAAATTTGACAGCCATTGTGGATGGCCCAGTTATGACAAATCCATCGAAGGGGCATTGGATATGATTCCAGACCACTCGGCAGGGAGGCTCAGAATGGAAATTGTCTGTGCCAATTGCGGGGGGCATCAAGGTCATGTTTTTAATGATGGTCCCACTAAAACGAGGCTGCGCTATTGTGTGAATTCTGCCAGCATCAATTTTATTAAAAAGCTCAACTAGACAATAGTTAAAAAATAACTTACAGTTTCTTAAATTTGTGCTGAATTTAAAATTCAATCCACATGAATGAATATGACGTAATCGTAATTGGAAGTGGTCCGGGTGGCTATGTAACCGCTATCAGAGCTTCGCAATTGGGACTCAAAACTGCCGTAGTAGAAAAAGAAAGTCTAGGAGGGGTTTGTCTCAATTGGGGGTGTATTCCAACCAAAGCTTTACTGAAATCTGCCCAAGTTTTCAATTATTTAAAACATGCAGAAGATTACGGATTGAAAGTTAAAGAATATGACAAGGATTTTGATGCAGTGGTCAACAGAAGTAGAAACGTAGCTGCCGGCATGAGTAAGGGCGTACAATTTTTGATGAAAAAAAATAAAATCGATGTCATTGAAGGTCATGGAAAAGTATTAGCCGGAAAAAAAATCAGTGTCACCAAAGGAAAAAAAACAGAAGAGTACAAAGCCAAACATATTATTATTGCTACCGGAGCTCGGTCCAGAGCACTTCCCAGCTTGCCCCAGGACGGGAAAAAAGTAATTGGGTATCGTGAGGCCATGACCCTGCCCAAACAACCCAAAAAACTCATTGTAGTGGGGTCTGGTGCGATAGGGATAGAATTTGCTTATTTCTACAATGCTATGGGCACCGAGGTCACCATCGTTGAATATGTGGATCGTATCGTCCCGATTGAGGATGAAGAAGTTTCCAAACAATTGGAAAAAAGCTTTAAAAAGAGTGGTATAAAAATAATGACCAGCGCCGAAGTAACCGCTGTGGACACTTCTGGTAAAGGTGTAAAAGCTACGGTAAAGACCGCTAAAGGTGAAGAAATCCTAGACGCTGATGTGGTACTTTCTGCTGTGGGCATCAAATCCAATATCGAAAACCTAGGACTCGAAGATTTGGGCATTGCAGTAGATAAGGATAAGATATTGGTCAATGACTTTTACCAAACCAATCTACCCGGATACTATGCTATTGGAGATGTGACTTCCGGACAAGCCCTAGCACACGTGGCCTCCGCTGAAGGCATTCTCTGTGTAGAAAAAATTGCGGGGCTACATGTTGAGCCTCTTGACTATGGAAACATACCGGGCTGCACCTATTGCTTCCCCGAAGTGGCCTCGGTGGGATTGACCGAAGCCCAAGCCAAGGAAAAAGGCTTCGATATCAAAGTGGGGAAATTTCCCTTCTCTGCCTCAGGAAAAGCACAAGCAGGTGGAAACTCAGAGGGAT
>CAJXEG010000134.1 GCA_913052425.1 uncultured Flavobacteriaceae bacterium
ATCATGACTCCTTTGGGGTTAATGTCTCAGTCAGAAAGTGACCAAGGTCCATATTTCGCTACAGGTATTAGGATTGGCGACGTGTCTCAAACTGAGGCTGTTATTTGGGCGCGATTAACTAAAAATAAAAAGCGCGTAAATAATGCGCCCCTGCCCATCTCATTGTACACTGATCCCGCTACTAACAAAAGGCACTTGAGAAAAACAAGGAGAGATAAAAATGGTACGGTATATTTTCCACAAGGCTATGATATCAATACAGTCGAAGGAGCCGTTCCAGGAATGAAGGGAGAGCTAAGGGTTCATTTCAAGCCCAATGATTCATCCTCCTGGCAATTTACCGCTTGGGAAGCCGTGGACCCTGAAGCCAATTACAGCAAAAAATTCATTTTGGATAAATTGCTTCCCGGGAAAACTTATGAGCTGTTATTAGAGGCCCGTCCTGTGAATGGAAAAACCTCCGCCCAAATTAAAGGAAAATTTAAAACTCCTCCAGATACCAATACCTCTCGAAAGATTGTTTTTGCGGCGAGTACTTGTCAAGGTTACCCCGATCAAGACCATCCCGATGGGTACAAAATATATCCATTTCTAGAAAGTCTTGATCTCGATTTTTTTGTTCATGCTGGGGACATCCTCTACTATGATAATTTGGCGAAGAACAAAAGCATGGCCCATTATCATTGGGACAGAATGTTCAGTTTACCGACCAATAAATCTTTTCATGCACAAGTTACCAGTTATTTTGAAAAAGACGACCACGATGCTTGGTTTAACGATTGTTATCGAGGGATTAAATCCTCTTTTATGGGGGATTTTACCTTTGACCAAGGTTTGGCTGTTTTTCGTCAGGAAATGCCGATCAAAGACAAAACATACAGGACCTTTCGCTGGGGAAAAGATTTGCAGATATGGTTAGTTGAGGGGCGAGATTATAGAAGCCCAAATACCCAAGCCGACGGCCCAAATAAATCCATTTGGGGTAAAGAGCAGATGGACTGGTTTAAGCGAACGGTAAAAGCCTCAGATGCTACATTTAAGATATTGATCAGCCCAACTCCTATAATTGGTCCCGATCGCAGCCAGAAAAAAGACAATCATTCCAATAAAGGCTTCTATCACGAGGGTGAAATCATTCGAAAATTTATTGCATCTCAGCCCAATATGTATATAGTTTGTGGTGACCGCCATTGGCAACATGTCACCAAACACCAAGATTACGGTATAGTTGAGTTTTCAATAGGTGCCAACAGTGATGATCACGCCTCAGGCTGGGATCAAGAGGATGTAAGGCCCGAACATTTGTATTTAAATGTTGTGGGAGGGACCATGACAGTTACCATTGACCCCAAGGGAAAAGGAAGTATCTCAGTAGTTCACTACGATGTGAATGGAAATCCACTCAATGAATTTTTGGCCGACGCAAAGTAGTTTTGTAAAAATATAGCATGATAAAAATGACTTTAAAAAAGGTATCCTTAGTTTATTATTTTTTTATTTTTTTGGGGTGTACTGCCGGGGAGCAGCCAAAACCTAATCATCCCAATATAATTTATATTTTGGCAGACGATTTGGGTTATGGTGATTTGAAATATTACAACAACAAAAGTAAAATTAAAACACCCCATTTAGATCAGCTGGCACACCAAGGAATGGCTTTTATGGACATGCATTCTACTTCTTCTGTTTGCACCCCTACCCGATATAGTATTCTGACAGGAGAATATGCGTGGCGTACCCGGCTTAAAAAAGGAGTGCTTTGGAGTTATGGACCTTTGATGATTCCCGACCAAAAAGAAACGGTGGCCAAGCTTTTACAACGTAATAATTATCAAACTGCTGTGGTGGGTAAGTGGCATCTAGGATTGGACTGGAAACTCAAACCCAATTACCGAGAGGACCAGGTCATAAGAAGAACCCCTGGGATTGTCACTGACTATCAGGAGGAGATTGTTGATTTTTCAAAAAATCCAACCAAAGGTCCCATCGATGTTGGTTTTGATTACAGTTATATCCTGCCTGCTTCACTCGATATCCCGCCCTATGTCTATTTGGAAAACGAAAAATTTACACAACCCATTAGCGACTTCAGCGATGGGAGTAATTTAGACGGTGATAAAGACTATGATTTTTGGCGTCCTGGGCCTATGGCCGAGGGCTTTGATTTCTATAAAGTGCTTCCGACCTTTATACAAAAAGCTAAAGCCTACATCAATCGTGCTACCCAAAAAGAAGCTCCTTTTTTCCTGTATTTACCCTTGGCAGCACCCCATACTCCTTGGGTACCCAAAGAAAAACATCGGAACAAGTCAGCAGCTGGTATGTACGGTGAATTTGTTCAAATGGTAGACGATCAGTTGGGTAAGCTCCTCGAGCATATAGATGCCAAAGGAATTACGGACCAGACCTTAGTATTTTTTACCAGCGACAACGGTCCTTACTGGAAACCGCAACATATAGATGAATTCGGTCATCGGGCAGCTGCCAATTTACGCGGTATGAAAGGCGATATTTACGAGGCGGGTCATCGTGTACCATTTATTGTAAAATGGCCCGGAAAAGTAGCACCCAGTAGCAAAAGTAATCAGATCAATTCATTGGCCAATTTTTATGCCACTGTGTCAGACCTTTTGGGTATCCCCTCAAATGCTCCAGACAGCTTTAGCCTCTTCGACGAGTTAACAGGCGCAACTAATGATACCCTTATTAGACCGATCGTTCACCACAGTTCACAAGGACATTTTGCCATACGTTATGGGGATTGGAAGATGATAGAAAAAAGAGGTTCTGGAGGATTCACTCCACCTGCATTTATATCTCCACCTCCGGGCGTATCCGAAATGCGTATATTTAACATAAAAAACGACCCCAGTGAAAAAAATGACCTTGCAAAAGAATACCCAAATCAATTAGAAATAATGAAATTCATGCTTGATTCCATCAGGCAACCCAACTAAAATTATACATATGAAATTATCCATCAAAACACAGGGCTTATTGGTCTTTATTTTATTACCATTGTTGGCTTGTTCTCCCCCGACCAAAAGCAAGAAAAAAACTCCCAATATTCTGATTGCCATTGCAGACGATCAGTCCTATCCACACACAGGTATCTACGGCTTTTCAGAAATCCAAACACCTGGTTTTGATTACGTTGCCAAAAATGGTGTATTGTTTCACAATGCGTTTGTCGCAGCTCCCCAGTGTAGTCCCTCACGTGCGGCTATTTTGACTGGAAAAAATATATGGGAATTGGAAGAAGCGGGAACCCATGCTAGTAATTTCCCAAAAAAATTTAAGGTTTTTACTGAGATATTGGCAGAGCAGGGATATTTTGTCGGCTACACTGGAAAGCCCTGGGGTCCCGGGAATTGGAAAATTTCAGGGAGAAAGCAAAACCCAGTCGGGGAGGGTTATAACCAGCATTTGTTGGAAACGCCACCCACCACTGGGATCCGATCCAACAATTATTTTAAAAACTTTCAGGAATTTTACAGTAAAAAAACTGCTGAAAACCCCTTTGTTTTTTGGTTTGGTTCCTATGAGCCCCATCGTGTTTACGAGTATCAAACAGGGGTAAAAGCAGGAAAAAGCCTTGATAAAGTAGAGGTTCCAAAGTTCCTTCCAGATAACGAGGTGGTTAAAAACGATGTTCTCGACTATATTTTGGAGATAGAGCATTTTGACAACCACCTACTTCAAATGATTCAGTTTTTAGAGGAAAAAGGAGAATTAAAAAATACCTTTATCATTGTTACTGCTGACAACGGCATGCCATTCCCCTATGCTAAAGCCAATGTCCAGGAATTTGGAACACACGTTCCATTGGTCATTTCCATGCCGCAGGGCATCAAGGGAAAAGAAGTCTATGAACCTGTGGGTACCATCGATATAGCACCTACACTAATGGAGTTGGTGGGGACTGAAGATCGAATGCACACCACAGGTAAGAGTTTGATG
>CAJXEG010000135.1 GCA_913052425.1 uncultured Flavobacteriaceae bacterium
AGGAGGCGTAATGTCTTTAAACTTTTTCAATACGGATAGGGCATGATCCAGATCCAGCTGAGTCAGCTCCTTATCGGGAAAAAACCATGTTTGATTTTCCCAACCCACGTTCATTCCCGTGCCTTTTAAAATTCCTGTTGCTCCTACACGCTGATAGGCTTTAAAACGGGGGTGATCCTTGGGGACGTCCAAGTAAGGCAAAAGATATCCCCCCTGTTCCAAAAGCCGGTTTTGTACTTTTCTTACGCTCACCTTTGCAGGGGAAAGGTTTTCTTTGATGCTCAAAGCCGCAATGACCCCAGCCGCCTGTCCAATTTGTAAAACTACCGGTTGCAGGCGGGTGGTTCCATTGACGATATTGGTCACCGAAATGGATTTTTCGGCCACGATAAAATCATCGATACTTTGGGGGAGTAAACAGCCCATCGGCAGGTTGTAGGAGGGAACAGGATAAAAATGGAGTTCCGGTAAATTTTCGGCACCAGGGTGGCTGGCGTGGTGGTGGTCCACGGGATAGTCACCCACAGCAATACCCGTTCTGTAAAGGGCTTGTTCTTGTTCGTAAGGCCGGGCAATATGATTGACCGTTAGTATGGTGATCCCATGAATGCGTCTGGATTCTCTATGATAGGGGATCAGTGGAAAACCATCGTCAGTGGGAAATTCATCATCAACCAAGCCATAGGTGTTAAATCCCAGTTCGGTTTGCAGATAATACAAAAACTGTAGGGATTTCAATTTGGCTTTTTCAAATGATTGGTGTCGCTCCTCCTCAGTTTGTTTTATTGCATTTGTATAATAATCGTTGCCGTTGATGGGCCAGTTGATCATCACTTTCCCATTGGGCAAACGTCCATAGGACAGCAAACTGTCCTTGGGCCACAGGGTTCTGTTCATCTTTTCACCCATTTTACAGTGATCGCTTTCACTGGCACAGTAAAAAACTTCCGGATCATAGCCCTCGGGTTTTTCGATGGTCATGTCTTTTGCATGATCCTTTAAAATCATTACATAGGTCAGATCCTGAATCACGTCATTTTCTTTTTCGGGGGCAATGTCCTCACCATAGGCCTGCCGGCTGTCCATTCCTATATCATAAGGGATTCCCACACGAGCTGCGATGTCACCCAATTCGGTGGCATCGATTACAATCTTTGCAAAGAGGGTGAAAGTTTGATTGGAACTGCTGAACTCGATTTTCCAACCCTTTTCTTTTTTTTTAATGGCAATGACCTTGGCTCCAAAATAGGGCTTTAGCAAAGGTTCATTTTTGACCATATTTTGGAAGATCTGATTCCCTACCGAAGGTTCAAAAAGGTGATTGCTTACCCACCCGGTTTGTAAAGCTTTTTTGCTCCCGTAGCGGTTGATCAAACTGTCTCGAAATTCTCCCCAAATACCGGAGGGTAATTTGGTATTCCCATCTACAGCACTGACCCCGGCAGCAGTGAGCATTCCCCCCAACCATGGCCCTTCCTCCAACAAGGTTGTCTCAGCACCTTCTCTTGCAGAGGAAAGTGCTGCCGCCACTCCACTACTGCCTCCTCCAATAACCAATACGTCCGTCTCCATAGAAGTCTTTTCACAAGAAACTCCCAAAAAGTACAATACCAAAACCAAAGTCGCTATCCTCGCTCTCATATCTTAAGTCGTTTTGAAATTTCATAAAGTTTGAATAAAGCCCGGGGTACATGAAAACACCCTTTCCATTTCCCCCCTTTTAACGAAAGGCGTACCTCCCCGGAACGGTTCAAATAGCCATACCATTCCCCTCCCCTTTTTGAATCTCGAAAATGGCTCCAAGTGTAGTGATGAATTTTTTTAAACCAGTACCAACATGCTTTTGAACCCGTAAGCTCATACCCTTTCAAAAAACAGATCATGGCTTCCAGATGTACCCACCACAGTTTTTGATCCCATTCCAATTGTTGAGGGGGATGCCCCTGAGCATCCATAAAATAAAAAATACCCTCTTGTTCTTTGTCCCAACCCTTTTCGACGATAGACAAGGCCATTTCAACCGATCGGTCGATCCAGTCATTTCGATCCAATTGCACTCCCAAATCCATGATAAACCACATGGCCTCCAAGCCATGGCCGGGATTGATCAGGCGGCCATCAAAAGTATCGGAAAAAGAACCCTTGGGGGATATATTTTCCAGTATTACCCCTCTTTCCTCATCCCAAAAAAGATCAAATATTTCGTTTACGCAGGCATGGGTAAGTTGTTCTTTTTCCTCCTCCGGCACCAAATCTCCCAATTCATTGTATAGATTACAAAGGATCATGGGCAGGGCAAAGTTTTTAAGGGGGCGTGCGTCGGGATAAGATTTGTCCCAACGATCTTTTGGTTTCGCAGCCCTTTGGGTAATTTTTTTTAAGGTTTGATCCACCGCTGTTTTGTACTTGTCTTCTCCGGTTATGTGATACATTTTTCCCATGGCCATACAGGCAAAAGTGTAAGAAAAAATATTGTAGGGCATCACCATGGGCTTACCATCTCTCTTAAGGGAAAAAAACCAATTGTAATTGCCGTCATGTCCGTATTTCTCCAAAAAATCACTCCCGGAACGGGCAATCTCAAACCAAGTTTGTTTTTTTTCCAAACGGTCGTATAAAGTTGCGAATGTCCATACTTGTCGGGCTTGTAACCAAACGAATTTGTCGGTATCAAAAACCTTATGTTGATCGTTTATACAAGTAAAATATCCTCCGTTTTCTCGATCGATACTGTATTTTTCCCAAAAGGGGATTACCTCTTGGGTCAACTCTTTTAAATACAATGTGGCAAAAGAAACACTACTCATTTTTTTTCGTTTAGATACTCTATATAACGATGGTACAAATGCCAGGCTTGAGGGTAGGCAGATTGAGGGCTCATAAAATGGGAGAACTCGAAAGTAATGGCTTCCGAAATACCCGCTTGGGCAGCCGTTTCGAGTTTATACCTCAATTTGTCCCACTTGATGGGCAAGAACTTAATGGGCATGTCCCTATCAAAAGTTTCTGAATTGATCCATGAAGTGATGCCATTTTGATCGGCCAGTGATTTGTTGACCTTGATAAAATCCTCCAATTGTTTATAATCCACATGGCCGTCCTGAAAGGCGACAACATCCACGCTTTCCCGAATTCCCTTAAAGATTGATTCCCATGTTTTAAAATGTTCATCCAAGCTGATGGACTTTTCCCGATGACTTTGATTTCTGTATTGAGATATGTTCTTTACTCCATCGATATAAGGTGATATGAGTACCGGTAAACCTCCCGACACCTGCTTACAATATTGACCCAGTCCGGTATAAAGATCAATGATCCCACCTATATTGCGGTTGCACTCTTGTGACAAATACCAGCCCTTAAAGGCTTTACTGTTTCCATAATGCTCCCAAACCTCATCGATCACTTTACGGTTGAGGCGTACCTCTTTTTCATAAGCTCCAGAAGTCCAATATTTTCCTGAATCATACAAACCAAAATAAAAATCCATTTCGTTCTCTTCGCTCAAACGCAAGAACATGCCCACCAGATCGGTATAGGGAGGAATTGCCTTTTCTTCCATTGTCAAAACCTTTGAAGGATAGGTAATCCAATTTTTATAACCACTACGGATCAAAATCACTTTATCGATGCCAGCAGATTTCATGTGTTTAAAATCTGTAGACCACTCCTTTTCACTCCAATTTTGATGAGGAATGTCGTGACTGATTTCATCCAAAAAGGTACCCTTGATCAAAACTTTATTGGCCATATTAAATTTCTTGTTTTTTTAAAGGATCATACCAAAAATACTTTAAAGCAATAGAAGTAACCGCTACTAAGGCAAGAGATAGGGTCAGGGCATCCCATTTTTTGATCATCAAAAAGATCGGCCAGGCCACTAAGGCCATTTGCCACACTATTCCAATCACCACATTAAACATGTCTCTGCCAAACATCCGATTGGGTAAAAAAG
>CAJXEG010000136.1 GCA_913052425.1 uncultured Flavobacteriaceae bacterium
AATTTTCCAGAAAAGTGGCCTTGGCGGTTCGAAAAGCCATTCCCTGCAAAAGGGTAGGGATGAGTGTAATTGGCTTGGAAGTGCCACATGTTCATGTTCATTTGATCCCTCTCAACAGCATGGAGGATGCGACATTTCAAAATAAGCAAAGCCTCACACCCGAGGAGTTCCAAGCTACGGTAGTAAAAATTCAGGATTGTCTCTAAGACTATTTCTTTAATACGATCTCAAAGGTCGTTCCCTTTCCCAACTCAGAAGTTTTAACGCTTATTTTACCCTTGTGGTAGTCTGTAATGATTCGTTTGGCCAAAGACAGGCCAAGGCCCCATCCTCGCCTTTTGGAGGTAAATCCGGGGCTAAAAATCTTTTTAAAGTTCTCTTTTTTGATCCCTGAACCAGTATCACTGATATGGATACAGACTGTTTGAGATTCTTCTAAAAAATTCAGGCTAATTGTACCCTTGCCTTTCATCGCATCAATACCGTTTTTGATAAGGTTTTCCAGTGTCCAACTAAAGAGTTGGGTATTCAAGGGGAGAAGGATTTTCTTTTTGGGGAGTTTACTTTTAAAGGTGATCAAGTCAGAACTTCGTTTTTCTAGATATTTTAGGGTTTTTCGGGTTTCGCCAAGGATATCTTTAGACTTTAATTCAGGCAGCGAGCCTACCTTGGAAAAACGGTCGGTGATGATCTGAAGTCGTTCTATATCCTTTTCCATTTCATCCAATGGCTCACTCTTCTCTTTTTCTTTCATTAAAGTGATCCATCCGATCATAGAGGTCAATGGGGTTCCGATTTGATGTGCGGTTTCTTTGGCCATGGCCGCCCACAGTCGGTTTTGCTCTGATATTTTGGAGGTTTTAAAAACAAAGTACAATACCGCTCCAAAAAGAAAAATAATCAACAACAAGGCCAGCGGATAATATTGCAGTTTTTTCAGCAGTACCGAATCCCCGTAATATAATTTTTGATTGATGTTGGATAAACTGTCTTGGTAACGGATCAAAATGGGCTGGTTTTCCCTTTTGATTTTTTCCAATTGTTCATAAATCACCAATGAGTCCTCAGATTGTGGATCCCAGTCGATGTTTTTATGTCCAATGATCGTGCCATGATCGTCAACTTGAATCATGGGATTGATCCACGTCTGTTGTAATACTTGAAAAGTAAGGTTGTTGACGGTACTGTTTTCGATCAACTCTTGTTGAGCCATACCCCACAACTCCATTTTGGCACGCTCCTCTTTTTTGAGATTTTGAAATAAAATATTGGTGTTCCACAAGATCAAAGCAACGATCAAAAAGGCCCCCAGAAGCCAACTGTTGTTCTTGTTTTTTTTGATGAAACCAAGCACCGGATTACAGTATTAGTTAAAGCTAATATACTGTAAATAAAAGAAAAGCATTCCACCTTTTTCGGTCAAAACTTTTTATAAATTTGCTCTAATATCAAAAATCGCAATATGGAAGTATCCGGAAAAATAAAATGGTTGGATGAAACCAAAACTTATGGCAATAATGGGTTCAGGAAAAGAGAGGTGGTCATTACGACAGAGGAGCAATATCCTCAACACATTCTGGTAGAATTTATTCAAGACAAATGCGATTTGCTCAATGCTTTTGAGATGGGTCAAAATGTAAAAATAGGAATCAATCTTAGGGGCCGTGAATGGGTCAATCCCCAGGGGGAGACCAAGTATTTTAACTCCGTTCAGGGATGGCGTATTGAAGCTGTTGCAGCATCCTCAGATTCTGAGATGCCTCCCATACCTCCTCCACCTGCTTTTGAACCTGCAGATGACGCTACAGTCGGGCCCGACGATGATCTGCCTTTCTAATTTATTGGGATAATTCCTGATATCGAAAACAATCTACCAAATGGTCATTGACCATTCCTGTGGCTTGCATGTGGGCGTAGACCACTGTGGGGCCTACAAACTGAAAACTGTTTTGCTTTAAGTCTTTACTTATTCTCTCAGAAAGCGCTGTTTTTGCGGGGATTTCTTCTAGGGTTTTAAAACTGTTTTGAAGGGGTTTTCCTCCGACAAAATCCCAAATGTATTGGGAAAAGGTTCCGTGTTCTTGGCGTATGCCAATAAAACGTTGGGCGTTGTTTACCGCTGCTTTGATTTTTTGTTTGTTTCTGATGATACTTTGGTTGTTCAACAAAGCATTTATTTTTTCATCTCCATAGCGCGCCACTTTTTCATAATTAAACCGGTCAAAAGCCTTTCTAAAATGTTCTCTTTTTCGCAATATCGTAATCCAACTCAGTCCCGCCTGGAAGGTTTCTAAAGTGAGAAACTCGAACAATTTCAGGTCGTCAAAAATGGGAACACCCCATTCTTTATCGTGGTATTGTTTGTACAATCCATCTCCTTCGCACCAAGGGCAACGCTTATGATTGTTTTCCATACCACAAGTTAAGTTTTTTACAAAAAAAGCACCTCCAAAGGAAGTGCTTTTGTTATTTGGTTTGATTGCTTTTAGCCCAACGCAACACGCTTAAATCCTGTTACCACCAAATCTGGATCAGCAGATTTAACATAGTCGGATACAGAAATCTTACCATCTTTGATATATGCTTGATTGACCAGGGTGTTGTCTTTAAAGAAACGCTTGATCTTCCCTTTGGCAATATTGTCTAACATGGCCTCTGGCTTGCCTTCTTGACGCAATTGGTCTTTGGCAATTTCAATTTCTTTTTCAACTATAGTAGCATCTACACCCTCTTCGTTAAGGGCAATGGGGTTCATTGCGGCGGCTTGCATGGCTACATTTTTGGCGATCTCTGCGGCATTGTCAACAATGCCCGAAAGGCCGACCAAAGTGGCAATTTTATTACCGGCATGTATGTAAGAACCTACATAAGGAGCAGAGAGTTTGCTGAATCCACCGATTTCAATTTTTTCGCCGATGACTCCGGTTTGTTCAGTTAATTTTTCGGCTACGGTCATTCCCTGAAATTCGCTTGATAGAAAAGCGTCTTTGGTATCAAAACTAAGCGCGTGATCTGCCAGAGCGTGGGCCAGTTGCTGATATGCATCATTCTTGGCGACAAAATCGGTTTCACAGTTGACAGATACCAAAACACCGGCAGTGTTATCTTCGTTTACTTTGGCCAAAGCGGCACCTTCTGAGGATTCTCTATCGGCACGATTGGCAGCTACTTTTTGACCTTTTTTTCTCAGGTTTTCAACGGCTTTATCAAAATTACCTTCGGCTTCTACCAATGCTTTTTTACAGTCCATCATGCCCGCTCCGGTGGACTTACGTAGTTTATTAACTTCTGCAGCTGTAATTTTCATTCTAAATGTATAATGGTTAATTATTCTTTATCACCACCGGCGTCAGCGGCTTCGTCTTCTGAGGCTTCAGCTTTGGGTGCTTCTTCTGCAGCTTCGGCAACAGGAGTTTCTTCTTTGGCTTCCTCAACGGCAGGGGTTTCTTGTGCCGGTTCAGCAACAGTTTCGGTTTTTTCAGTTTCCGCTGCGCCTTCTGTCTCAGCTTGCTCTTGGGATTCTTTTTCGCTTCTACGTTCTTGGAGCCCGTCTTGAACCGCATCTACCATCAAAGACATGATCTTATCGATGGATTTGGTTGCATCGTCATTGGCAGGGATCACGAAATCAACCTCTCTGGGGTCAGAGTTGGTATCTACCATAGCGAAAATTGGAATTTTCAGCTTTTGAGCTTCCTTGATCGCAATGTGTTCTCTTTTGATGTCTATAACAAAAAGGGCACCGGGCAAACGAGTCATATCGTTGATTGAACCGAGGTTTTTCTCCAATTTTGCTCTAAGTCGGTCAACCTGGAGTTTTTCCTTTTTAGAAAGGGTTTCAAAAGTTCCGTCCTTTTTCATTCGGTCGATGGCAGCCATTTTCTTAACAGCTTTACGGATGG
>CAJXEG010000137.1 GCA_913052425.1 uncultured Flavobacteriaceae bacterium
GAGGCAATCATTTTAAAATAACGGCCAAAACCAAAACCATGAATCAATCCAAAAAATAAAGTGATCAGGTTGATCCAAATCCCTTTAAGATGGGTGTGTTGTTTTTGAATCAGTATCGAAAGACAAGTTATACAGATGGTGACAGGAATCAAAAACTCAACCCATTTCGCATCTATTTTTATCCATTCAAAATGAGAGATCAGTAGGGATAGAGAATGTCCCAAAGTAAAAAGACTTACCCACAACAGCAGCTTTTGCCAATTCTTAAAGGCAAATGGAAGTGATAGGGCAACGAGAAAGTAAAAGTGATCCAAACCCCCTTCATCAAGAACATGATCGAAGCCCAAATCGAAATAAAACCAAAATGTTTCCATAGAGCAATTTTAATTATTTTTTTGACGCATTAGTGTTTCGTAGGCTTTTTGGACTTCTCTGAACTTTTCTTCTGCTCCCTTGATCATGGCAGGATCTTGTCCACGAAGCTTATCGGGGTGGTATTTTTTGGCCATCTTTCGATATGCCTTTTTAATTTCATCCAGGCTGGCATTGGAATCCACCTCAAGAATTTTATAGGCATTGTCAGTGTTTTTGACAAACATGGCTTTGATGCTTTCAAAATCGGGCAAGCGCAGTCGCATTCCCGTGGCCACCTGTGAAAGCTTTTGCAATTCTATATCAGAGATATTGCCATCGGCATTGGCGATACCAAACAAAAAATGAAGAATCTGTAAACGGGTTTCATAGGCGGTTTGCTGAACAAAAATTCGGGTCAGTTGGTCGAGGTGCTGGGTCTCTTTTTTGATTTGAGTATTAAAGGTTCTAAAAATCGAATCGGCACGCTCTTTTCCGTATTGGCCAATAAAGAAACTCCTCACAAAATCCAGTTCCTTTTGTTCAATTTTACCATCGGCTTTGATGATCAATGCCGAAAGTGCCAACAAATTCAACTGAAATGTTTCGGGTTTGATGGCATAAGATGAGGTTCTGATTTGAATGGAGTTCTTGGATAAAAATTCAAAAAACCCTCCAACCATAAATCCTAAAATGGCTCCGGGAAACCTTAAAAAAGAATAACCGATCACTGCGGCCACCCATTTAATCATAAGCTGGTTTTAATTAGAGTGTAAAGATACAAATGTCAATAAAAGATTGTTTACCCCTCTTGATTAAATAGGGAGTTTTTTATCTTTACAAAAAATTTAAATATGTATCCAGCTGAAATAGTTAGGCCCATGAAAGAAGAGCTAACAACCATCGGCTTTGAAGAGTTGTTGTCTCCTGATGCCGTAGAATCTGCCTTGTCCAAATCAGGAACAGCACTGGTTGTGGTTAACTCTGTTTGTGGTTGTGCCGCTGCAAATGCTCGTCCTGCTGTAAGAATTTCATTAAACAACCAAAATACTCCGGATCATTTATACACTGTATTTGCAGGAGTAGATCGAGATGCCACCGATGCGGCAAGAGCCAAAATGATTCCTTTTCCACCTTCCTCTCCCAGTTTGGCGCTGTTTAAAGACGGAGAACTGGTCCACATGATAGAAAGACACCACATTGAGGGTCGAACGGCTCAACTAATTGCCGAAAATTTGACAGAGGCCTTTGATGAGTTTTGTGACTGAATCATCGCAATTAAAATCATCTAAGTTTTGGTCGTGAAAAAAGTTTTTTCTTATCCCTTCACGATACTATATTACTTGTCATTCATTTCGACTTTGATTTTTTTCCATCTGATCCAAGTCTTTTGCCATCGGTTCATGGGTTATGCTGCTCACAAAAAATCCGTTGATTGGCTCAATTTTTTTTTATTGAGGTGTTTGAGTATTTTGGGTACAAGTTTTGAGTTTTCCAATCCCTTTAAAATGCCCGATAAGGGACCTTTGATTATTGTTTCCAATCATCAAAGTACCTATGATATTCCACCCATTATCTGGTACTTTAGAAAATACCATCCCAAGTTCATCAGTAAGTCATCATTGGGCAACGGAATTCCAAGTGTCTCCTATAATCTCCGTCACGGAGGTTCGGTTTTGATTGACCGGGACAAGCCCGTTTTGGCCCTTGAAAAAATCAAAGGCTTTGGGGAGCAAGTCCAAAAAAATCAATGGGCCGCTGTAATTTTCCCTGAGGGAACCCGAAGCAAAGACGGGCGACCCAAAAAGTTCTACTCTAGGGGTTTGATCGCATTGTTTGAACAAATTCCCGATGCCACTGTAGTTGCTTTGAGCATCAACAACTCCTGGAAGCTATCCCAATACCGATACTTTCCTATTCCCATTGGTACCCGAGTTATTTTGAAGGTGCAGTCAACGTTTAAGCTAAGGGAACAACAGCCCGATGTACTTTTTCAGGAGTTGGAGCGTCTGATCTCCCGAGGGGTGCAAGGGGTTTAAAATTGCGGTTTTCTTTTTTCGAGAAAAGCAGCAATGCCTTCCTCAAAATCGGCTGTTCCAAAACAGCGGGAAAATTGAAGGTTTTCTTCCTGAAATCCTTTTGAGCTTCCATCGGCTGCATTGAGGGCTTTGATGGCATTTTTGATTGAATGGGGAGCGTTTTTCATCAGTCTTTCTGCCAAGGTGATGGCCGCTTCGAGCAGTTTTTCTGCGGGAACCACCTGATTGACCAGTCCCATTTGTAGGGCTTTATCGGCACCGATCATGTCTCCGGTCAAAATCATCTCCATGGCATTTCCCCTTCCAATCAAAGCAGGTAATCGTTGTGTCCCGCCATAACCGGGGATCACTCCCAGTGATACTTCGGGCAATCCCATTTTGGCGTGTTGGGCTGCGATTCTCAGATGACAAGCCATTGCCAGTTCCAGTCCTCCTCCCAATGCATAACCATTGATGGCAGCGATCACAGGTTTTTCCAATTGTGCAATAAAGTCAAATAAAACTTGATTTCCACGACTGGCCAATGCTTCGGCTTGTTGAGGGTCAAAACTCGAAAACTCTGAGATGTCTGCCCCCGCTACAAAAGCTTTATCTCCACTGCCCGTGAGTATGATAACCTTTACCGAACTATGCTGTTGAAAATCGACCAACCGCTCGTGCAATTCGTCAATCAAATCCCGGTTGAGGGCGTTGAGTTTTTTTTCACGATTAATTTTGATCCATCCAATCTTGTCCTGAATCTCAACCCAAGTCAGTTTACCGTTCATTTTTTACAATTTTAGCGAAACAACAAAGGTAGTTCCATTGTCACCGGTGGTGTATTCTATTTTTCCCTTATGAGAATCAATGATGTTTTTTACAATGCCCAATCCCAAGCCCATTCCTTTGGACTTAGTAGTGAATTTGGGTTCAAATACTTTAGATTGAATGGATTTGGGAATTCCAATCCCATTGTCAGCGAAGGAAATTTTGACATTTTTTTGTCCTTTTATGATGGAGACTTTTATTTTGGCTTGTTGTCCTTGTTTGACCGCTTGCAGGGCATTTTGGACGATATTTGTGGTCACTCTGATCCATTGTGTTCGATCCAAACGCAGCCTAATTTCTTTGTCGGAGGTATTGAATTCTATGATATCACCCTCGAAAATCTCTAAAGACCTGCGGGTAATTTCTACCAAATCAGACTTTACCAGTTTGGGTTTGGGCAAGGTGGCAAAATCAGAAAAAGCATTGGCCACATCGCTCATGGTATCGATTTGCTCAAGGAGCATATGAGAAAACTCATCGATTTTTTTGGCGTTGTCTGGGTCATCGTCAGAAAACCGTCTCTGAAAACTCTGAACAGTAAGCCTCATGGGTGTCAAGGGGTTTTTGATTTCGTGGGCCACCTGTTTGGCCATTTCTTGCCACGCCTGTTCTCTTTGTGTTCGTGCCAGTAGGGTGGCACTTTTCTCCAATTCGTCAATCATTTTGTTGTAGGAATTGATCAAACTGGCAATGTCTCG
>CAJXEG010000138.1 GCA_913052425.1 uncultured Flavobacteriaceae bacterium
AGAAGCAAAAGCCATTGGTTTTTCTTACGCTCATGTATTCCCCGATGAAATAGACAAAATCAATATTCTCAATGCCAGTATTAAAGCCATGCATCTGGCACTGACAAAACTTTCCTTACCCATTGATTTTATTGCGGTAGATGGCAACCGTTTTCACCCTTTTGAATCGGTTCCTCATGAATGTGTCATCAAAGGAGATGGCAAGTACCAAAATATTGCAGCGGCTTCGGTACTCGCCAAAACCTACCGGGATGACTACATGAAAAATATTCATGAAGAATTTCCCCATTATTCATGGCATCAAAACAAAGGATATCCCACTAAAGCCCATCGTATGGCCATTGCAAAAAACGGGCCCACCCCCTATCACCGTAAATCTTTTCAATTGCTCCCAAAACAGTTGGAACTCCCACTTTGATCAAACCAATTATATGTTGAAAAGTCAGTTGAATTTAATATACCCTTTGTCATAAAATAGAAAGGTTGATTTAATATTTTTGATGGTGATCATGAAAAGACTTTTACCCCTTATTTCCGTATGGCTGTTGTTGGGTTGTACGCCCAAGAATCAAGAGGAAATCAACCTGATTGAATTGGTTCCCCAGAACACCAGTCTCGTTGCTCAAATCAATGATAGTATTTCTCTGAAAAGCTCAAAGTTATTGTCTCAAATCTTCTCATTGAATGGCGATTTAAAAAAAACCGTTCAAAACATCATCCCCGAAAACGCCACCTCACCTGAGCTGTTCTTTATTACTCCCGTCGGGAAAAATGAAAATGTAGTAGGTCTGATTTTTAAAAGGAATCCAACCGATACCCTTGTCAATTACAAAAAAACCATTCAATACAGTGGAAAAACCATAGGGATTATCGACAAAGAGGGACAAACTTTTTATAGCACCCATTTGGGAGGATTGAAAATGTTGTCTCAATCTCAATTGATCATTGAAAACGGAATTCGAAATTATCAAAAACAACAGCGAGGAATCAGTAGCCCGGCTTTTTACCAACTGGCCGAAAGTATGGATCAAGATATGGCTGTTAATTTTTTGATACACCCTACCTCTGTTTCTCTGACCAATGAGTTTTTTCCAAATACACCACTCTTTCCTGATACAGGAAGAGATTGGATTGAATTGGGGATGGAGGTTTCAGAAAACGCCGTCAACCTCAACGGAGTGGCCTTTCTCAACGACTCTATTCCGGATGCTTTGATCTTGGTCAAAAATATCAAACCCCAAAATTTGTCGCTATCTCAAATCGTCCCTGAAAACTTTACCACCTACCTGGGTTTTCCTATAGACAATATGCAACAGTTGGAAGACAATTTTAAACGTTACAGCAGACGGGTCAATTTACCACTCAATGGGGCGAACTTATCAGCACTGAAAAGTCTGAACGAAGTGGCTTGGATTTCTACTGCGAGTGAAAAGTCTGTTGTATTTCGTATCGATGATATTGAAGAAAACTTCCCCGATTTTCTCTCTATGGAAAATGAACCCAAAAAATTTCGAAATTTCACCTATTACCCAGCGTCCATCCCTGCCGATCTCAAAGCTTTGATCGATATTTTTGGTGATGAAATTGATCCCAAATGGGGCTGTTGGTATGAAAATCTTCTGATCATGAGTGAGACAGAATCGGGATTGAAAAACATTTTAGGGAGTTATCTGGATCGAAATACATTGGATCGACTACCGGCATTTAAAAACTTACAAGAAAAACTTGCCGATGAAAATTCATTTTTGTGGATTGGTAATGACAAAAATCTGCTAAAACACTGGCAAGAAAATAAAGCACCTGAAAACATTAAAAATTTATCCGTTAAAGAATATCCCCTTAGTGCATTTCAGGGTGTAGCAGAGGATGACTTTACCCATCTGCATTTTAGCCTTCAAAAAAACCTGCCTTCAAATGGAAAAGCGGGAGTTAAAAACGCATACACCCTGGAACTCAACAAACGTTCTGTCATTCCACCCCAGTGGTTCAAAAACCATAGAACTAAAGGTATGGACGTTGTGATTCAGGACAGTGACCACGTTCTTTATCTGTTCTCCAACACCGGTAAATTGTATTGGAAGAAACAACTGTCCGGTAAAATCATTGGAGAAATTCAACAGGTCGATCTTTATAAAAACAACCGTTGGCAATTGGCTTTTCGGACTGCTGACCGAATGTTGGTATTGGATCGCAATGGGAAGATTGTCAAGCCTTTCAACATCAAGCTTCCAAAAAGCTCAAATCCACTACCTTTGTCGATTTTCGATTATGACAATAATCGTAATTACCGTTTTGTGATCGCACAGGATCGCTCTCTTATGATTTACAACAACCGGGGTAAACGACTCAATGGATTTACACTCAAAAAGGTCAGTTCCAATATCATCGCACCCCCCAAACACATTCGTCTTCAAAGCAAAGATTATATAATGATTCCTTTGGAGAACAACACCCTAAAAATTGTTTCTCGAACGGGAAAAGATCGCGTCAAGGTCAAGGGCAAAATCGCCTTTACCAACAATGGTGTTTTTTCTTATCTCAATACATTTACAACAACTGATCAAGGGGGTCATTTGATCCAAGTTGATACCAAAGGTAATAGGGTAGCCTCTTCATTAAACTTGAGCCCCAATCACCGCATTGATGCCACTACAAAAACGCTGGTTACGCTTTCCGAAAACACACTTAACATTAAGGGAATTCCTGTTAAGCTTCCCTATGGAGAATATACCCCCCCTAAAATATTTTACCTTAACAATACCCTCTACTTTAGTACCACAGACACTGCCAACCAAAAAGTATATTTATTTTACAGCAATGGCGAAGCAGTCGAGGGATTTCCGGTCTATGGAAAATCTGCAGTCGACATATCCAATAGCGACAAAGACAAGGCACTGGAAATGGTGGTCGCCACAGAGGACAACAGTATTTTGATCTATGAAATCAATTGATGATCTCCGCCTCAAATACTTCAGTAAAGTGTTTTAGAAGTCCGTCTTTTACTTCTTGCTCATCCACTTGCTTTTTCAATTCTTGAGCCAAAGAAGTAACCCCTTTCCCCTGTATTCCACAGGGAACGATATAATCGAAATAAGACAAGTCGGTATTGACATTGAAGGCAAATCCGTGCATGGTTACCCACCTGCTGGCTCTGACACCCATGGCACATATCTTTCGAGCAAAGGGGGTATTCAAATCCAACCACACTCCTGTTTCACCGTCACTTCGCGCTCCGACGATCCCAAAATCGGCCAAAGTTTTGATGATGACCTCCTCCAGACAGCGCAAGTAGCGGTGGATATCGGTAAAAAAATTATCCAAATCCAAAAGCGGGTAGCCTACGATCTGCCCCGGGCCGTGGAAAGTGATGTCGCCCCCTCGATTGGTTTTAAAAAAAGAAATGCCTTTGGTTTCGAGCTGTTTTTCTCCCAAGAGCAAGTGCTCCATTTTTCCACTTTTACCAATGGTAAAAACAGGTGGGTGTGCAACTAAGAAAAGGTAATTGTTTGTAGGAAAAGGGCGCTGCAGTTTTCGGTTTTCTCTCTTACGGGTAATGATTTGAGAAAAATAGTCCTCTTGTCTTTGCCAAGCCTCCTCATAGGAAAGTGAACCCCAGTCTGCTACTTTTACATTTTTGTTTTTCATGCTTCCTAACGCTCAGGGTTGTTCAAAATCACCAGGGCCGCAATTACCCCCGGTACCCAACCACATAAAGTCAGTAAAAAGACAATAACAACTGAACCACAGCCTTGGCCTATCACAGCCAAAGGGGGAAAAAGAATCGATAAGAGGACGCGCCAAAAACTCAAAATTCAATGCTTTGGGCAAAGATAGGAAATTTGATTACCGATTGCTTGAGACTGATTATCTTTGCAAAAATC
>CAJXEG010000139.1 GCA_913052425.1 uncultured Flavobacteriaceae bacterium
TACGAAAGAGACTACAAAACCGGAAAATACATTATTGTCAATCATTGGGAAAGGGCCAAAATCAATTCCAACAGTGAGCATCGCGGTTTTTTACCCCGTCTGTGGAGTTCGGAACATTCAGGCAATTACATGAACTTCACTGGGCCACTGGAGTTTTCTATAGTACCGGAATATCAGAGCAACGAGATGTTGAGGAGCCGGGTAAATGAATTTAGAGAGGACATTCGTGATGGAGTCGTAACCGGGGACGATTATCATAAATTTTTCAGATCTCTTTCACCCTATCTGGTAATAAAAAAACCAAGTTTTTGGAGTTCCCTACAATTTCTGTTTCAATACCAAATCGGCTATATGTATTGGCGGTATTTTATGTGGAATTTTACCGGAAGACAAAACGACATTGCCGGTACTTATAATGTGTTGAACGGAAACTGGATCAGTGGAATTCCTTTGATTGACAATCTACGCCTGGGCAATCAATCCCAAATTTCTGAGGATGCCAAAAATAATAAAGCGCGAAATACTTATTTCTTCCTTCCCTTTTTGTTGGGATTAATGGGACTGATGTTTGTTTATCAACAAGATCCTAAACGTTTTTGGGTATTGTTACTCTTCTTTTTGTTTACCGGATTGGCGCTTAAGATTTATTTGAACGAGCGTCCTTTTGAGCCCCGTGAACGGGATTATGCTTTGGTGGGTTCCTTTTATGTCTTTGCTTTGTGGATCGGCATGGGTGCTTTCTATCTGTCACAAAAGGTCAAGACTTGGATTAAATCAAAGGCTGTTGCCCCAACAGTAGTTGCCATCTGTTTTATGGCGGTACCATTGTTGATGGCCTTTCAAAACTGGGATGATCACGACCGCTCTGATCGTTATACAGCTCAGTCAATGGCTAAGTCTTATTTAGAGTCCATTCAAAAAGATGTGGGAGCCATGATTTTTACCATTGGAGACAACGACACTTTCGCCCTTTGGTATGCGCAAGAGATTGAGGGTTATCGCACCGATGTAAAAACGATCAACACTTCCCTGTTGGCAACAGACTGGTACATTGACCAGTTGAAAAGAAAAACCTATGAGAGCGACGCCATTCCCTCACAGATGACTCACCCGCGCTATGCCTATGGCATTCGGGATTACATTAAGCACGAGTCGCTTTTGGACTCTGTTCGATGGGACATCAAAGATTTTATGAACTGGGTCGCCAGTGATCACCCCAGAACAAAATACAAAAGCCTATTGGAACAGACAGGGGAAGACCCCCGAAAGTTCCCCAAAGGCACGCAGGAAATGGTCTTTTATCCCACCAATAAAATAAGGGTAAAGGTCAACAAAGAAAACGTATTGAGCAGTGGTCTGGTAAAATCCGAGGATGAAGCACTGATTGTTCCATATATCGACATTGATTTACCTGAGGGTGGAATGACTAAAAATCAGATCATGATGTTGGATATTTTGGCCAATAACGATTGGGAAAGGCCCATTTATTTTACCGGAGGCAGTTATGCCGATGCCGAATATATATGGATGAAGGAGTACCTGCAATTGGAAGGATTGGTTTATAAACTGGTCCCCATCAGAACTCCCCAAAACACCGAAAATCCATACATTATGGGTCGCTTGGACGCAGATTTGATGTATGATATCGTCATGAATTGGAGTTGGGGAAATTCTGAAAGTCCCGATATTTATCACGATACAGAAACCCGAAAAAACAGTATTTCCTTTAGAAGTAATATGGCGCGCTTGGCCGAAAAATTGATTGAGGAGAACAAAAACGAAAAGGCTAAAAATATCCTTGATCTGGCAATGGAAAAGATGCCCTTGGATTATTTTGGATACTACAGCCTTTTGGTTCCCTTTGTAGACACCTATTATCGTTTAGAAGCTTTGTCCTCTGCTCAGAGTCTGGCCAAAAAGGTAGCTTTTAAATACCGAGATGAATTGGAGTATTTTGCATCCCTAAGCCCAAGTGATCAATTCATGATGGGAGAGGAAATCATCACACAGATTGAGCGATACAGAACCCTAGTAGAAGCCATCTTGATCCATGAAGATCGAGAGCTTTTGAAGTCACAATTAGATCTTTTTACTGCCTCCATTGAACCCTTTATGAATCTCTACGGAGACTACGATTACTATACTTCTCTTACCGATTTTGTCGAAGGGTACTATCTGTCGGGTCAAAAGGAAAAGGCTGAGCAATTGGCAGAGTCCATAGTGCTTCAATATGAAGAGCGTTTTGGGATGATTGCTAAATTTTCCAAAAGCAATAAAAAACGATTCTTTGACCGAGTCAAAGGAGAAGTACTCGATTTCCAAGAGTTGATTTATCGTATCGAACTTATGGGCAGAGCCGATTTCGCGGCCAGCCTGCAAAAGCGATTCGATGAATCAATGGAACAATTTGAATTAGAGGAAGACAGCTTGGAAAACTAACCCAGGTGATCTTGCATCAAGCTGATCAGGGTATTGGCATCCTGTTCACCGCTTTGTCTCCACACCATTTCTCCGAGTTTATAGATCATAAGTGTGGGGAGCACTTTAACTCTTAGGGCATCTGAGAGTTTGATGTTTTTTTCAGCATCAATTTTGATTACCTTACCTTTGTCGCCCATGGCTGCGGCAACATCTTTTAGTATGGGATGCATAGAACTAGAAACCTGATCCTCTGCATTGTAGAATACCAAAAGCAGAGGCAATTTGTCATCAATGAGTTCACCAAATTTTGACATTTCTCAATAATTTCAAGGGGTTGACCTACGCAAATGTAGTTTTTTTTGCGATTAAATCAATAAATTCCTCTTTTTCAGGGTAATTACGGTAATCTCGGGCCATATTCCTACCCTCCCTGGGTAGGCCAAATAGCCAAAGCCTCTGTTGACATTCAGCTTTTGTTCCTTCTCTTGGTAAATACCCGCCCATTGCTTGTATTGCCACTGGATGGGACTCCATTTGACCCAGCCCGGAATCTCTATTCCGAATTGGAAACCGTGGGTGTGACCACTCAAGGTCAGTTCAAAGGGATAGGAGTGTGGAAGGACCTCCGCTTCCCAGTGGGAAGGATCATGGCTGAGTAGTATTTTAAAATCTTTCGATTGGATCAGGGCAATGGATTTTTCCAAGTCTCCGGCCTTTTTAAACCTTCCTTCGCCCCAATTCTCTACCCCTACTAAGGCGAGTTTTTCTCCATTTTTCTCTATATATCGACTCTCATTGAGTAAAAGATCAAAGCCCATGTCTTTATGGATTTGATACATTTCCTCCATGTTTTTTTGTTTTGCGGCCTCGCTTTCCCATTGGTTGTAATCGCCATAATCGTGATTGCCCAAAACAGAAAATTTACCGTAAGGAGCATCTAATTCAGAAAGCTTTTCTACCCAAGGCAGCGCCTCAGATGATTTATTGTTGACCATGTCCCCTGTAAAAAGAAGAAGATCTGATTTTTGCTCGTTGATCAAGTCCATCCCATAAGCTACTTTTTCGAAATTGTCGAAACTGCCACAATGCAAATCGGAGATTTGGGTGATTTGAAAACCATCAAAACTTTCCGGAAGAGAATCATACTCTAGGGTGTAGCGCAATACTCTGTAGTTGTATCGCCCTTGATACATACCATAAAGAAGGGAAGCGAATGGAACAGCACTCAAAGCCAAGGCTGCTTGAGCAATGAATTTCCTGCGTTCGGGAAGGTGGAATTTTTGTTCTGTATTGAAAAAATTGTAAATCCCCATTGCCACTCTACTCAAGTCCTCAAAAAAGAGAATAGGGATCAACATGAGTTGACCACTCATCAAAGCAATAAACCAACCGACAGTATAGGTAATGGCAGGTGTCCAACC
>CAJXEG010000140.1 GCA_913052425.1 uncultured Flavobacteriaceae bacterium
CCAAAGCCAGTGTTTCTAACGTAATCATCGAACGTACCTTAAAACTCATTACCATTACCATTACAACAGCCCGTCCGGGAATCATTATCGGTAAGGCAGGGCAAGAGGTAGACAAGTTGAAAGAGGAGTTGAAAAAGATCACCAACAAGGACATTCAAATCAATATATTTGAAATCAAACGTCCCGAGTTAGACGCACAGTTGGTTGCCGCAAGTGTTGCCCGTCAGATCGAAAGTAGAATTTCTTACCGACGAGCCATCAAAATGGCCATAGCTGCCTCGATCCGTATGAATGCTGAGGGGATCAAAATCCAAATCTCTGGCCGATTGAACGGTGCAGAAATGGCACGATCAGAATCCTACAAAGAGGGAAGGATACCATTGTCAACTTTTAGAGCCGATATCGATTACGCCTTGGTTGAAGCACATACAACTTACGGTCGTTTGGGCATCAAAGTATGGATCATGAAAGGTGAAGTCTTTGGAAAAAGAGAGCTTTCACCCCTGGTAGGTATGTCCAAAAAGTCCGGAGGCGGAAACAACAAAGGCGGATCCGGCGGACGTCAGCAAAGAAGAAGAAACAACAATAATAGATAGGTAAAATGTTACAACCTAAAAGAACCAAATTCCGAAAAGCGCAAAAAGGGCGCATGAAGGGGATTTCCCAAAGAGGAAGTCAGCTGTCCAACGGTATGTTTGGCATCAAGTCTTTGGATTCAAAATTCATTACCTCCCGACAAATCGAAGCGGCAAGGATTGCTGCTACCCGATACATGAAGAGAGAGGGTCAATTGTGGATCAAAATTTTTCCAGACAAGCCCATTACGAAAAAGCCTTTGGAAGTAAGGATGGGTAAAGGAAAAGGAGCTCCCGAATATTTTGTAGCCGTAGTAAAGCCAGGTAGAATTATGTTTGAGATTGCAGGTGTCCCATTGGATGTCGCTAAAGAAGCTTTGAGATTGGCTGCCCAAAAATTACCCGTTAAAACAAAGTTTATCATTGCTAGAGATTTTCAAGCTTAATTTTAGAAGAAAATGAAAAAATCAGAAATCGAAAAATTATCTCTTGAGGACTTGCAAGACAAGCTGGCAGAGTTTCAAAAGCAATTGTCCGATTTGAAAATGAATCACGCAGTTAGCCCACTCGAAAATCCGTTGCAGATCAAAACGGTCAGAAAAACAGTAGCCCGATTATTGACGGCCATTGCTGCTAAGCAAAATGAAATTATCGCCTGAGGACATGGAAAATAGAAATTTAAGAAAAGAACGTATTGGTATTGTGACCAGCAATAAAATGGAAAAATCCATCGTTGTATCAGAGGTCAAAAGGGTCAAGCACCCCATGTATGGAAAATTCGTTTTAAAGACCAAAAAATACGTCGCACACGATCAACTCAATGATTGCAACATCGGCGACACCGTTAAGATAATGGAAACCCGTCCTTTGAGTAAATCAAAATGCTGGCGATTGGTTGAAATAATAGAAAGAGCTAAATAATCATGTTACAACAAGAATCCAGATTAAAAGTAGCTGACAATACCGGAGCCAAAGAAGTATTGGCCATCAGGGTATTGGGAGGAACCAAAAGACGATATGCTTCCTTGGGAGACAAGATCGTAGTATCTGTCAAAGAAGCATCTCCCTCAGGAACGGTCAAAAAAGGACAAGTTTCCCAAGCGGTTGTAGTGCGTACCACCAAAGAGGTTCGTCGTGCCGATGGCTCTTATATCCGTTTCGACGATAATGCGTGTGTATTATTGAATCCTACTGGAGAAATGAGAGGAACACGTGTTTTTGGCCCTGTGGCCAGAGAGCTTCGTGACAAGCAATTTATGAAAATCGTATCATTGGCACCCGAAGTGCTTTAAATCATAGTTATGGCTAAGATAAAAATAAAAAGAGACGATAAGGTACTGGTCATTGCTGGGGAACACAAAGGTTCTGAAGGTAAGGTGATCAAGGTGATGCGCGACCAAAATAAGGCCATCATCGAGGGTGTTAATATGATCAAAAAACACGCCAAGCCCAGTGCACAAAATCCACAAGGAGGAATTGTTGAAAAAGAAGCTCCGATCCATATTTCTAATCTTTCTTTGACTACGGCCGAGGGTGAAGCCACTCGTGTTGGGTACAGAGTAGAAGATGGGAACAAGGTTCGTTTTTCTAAAAAAAATAATGAAGTAGTGTAATGAGTTATCAAGCAAGACTTAAGAAAGAATTTAACGACCGCATTGTTGCTGTGTTGAAAGAAGAATTTGGGTATGTCAATGTAATGCAAGTTCCCAAACTTCAAAAAATTGTCATCAGTCGTGGAGTAGGGGCTGCTGTGGCCGATAAGAAATTGATCGACTACACCCTCGACGAACTGACGGGAATTTCCGGTCAGAAAGCCATCTCTACCATTTCCAAAAAAGACGTTGCTGCCTTTAAGTTGCGTAAAGGAATGCCCATTGGTGCCAAGGTAACCCTCAGGGGAGAGCGTATGTATGAATTTTTAGACCGATTGGTTACTACTGCGCTACCTAGGGTAAGAGATTTTCAAGGAGTGAAAGCCAATGGCTTTGACGGAAGAGGAAATTATAATTTGGGGATTACAGAACAAATCATTTTCCCCGAAATTGATATAGACAAGGTTAATAAAATTTCAGGAATGGACATTTCTTTTGTTACATCTGCCAAAACAGATAAGGAAGCAAAGTCATTGTTGAGCGAATTGGGATTGCCCTTTAAAAAGAGTTAGTTATGGCCAAAGAATCAATGAAAGCTCGTGAGAGAAAAAGAGCGAAAACAGTTGCCAAGTATGCTGCAAAAAGAAAAGCCTTAAAAGAAGCTGGGGATTATGAAGCTTTACAAAAATTGCCGCGCAACGCTTCTCCGGTTAGAATGCACAACCGTTGTAAACTCACCGGTCGTCCAAAGGGATACATTCGTCAGTTTGGTGTCTCAAGGGTAACCTTCCGAGAAATGGCCAATAAAGGATTAATTCCAGGTGTAACAAAAGCAAGCTGGTAATTCAATAATAAAAAGATATGTTTACAGATCCTATTGCAGATTATTTGACCCGAATCAGAAATGCCAACTCCGCCGGACATATGGTGGTTGTCGTTCCTGCGTCAAAATTAAAAAAGGAGATTACCAAAATATTGTACGATCAAGGTTTTATTTTGAGTTATAAGTTTGAAGAAACAGATAATAACCAAGGTAGTATCAAAATTGCTCTGAAGTATGAGCGTGTGTGGTCGAAAGATATCCAGAAGAACTCTTTGGTCGTCGAGAAAGCTATTTTAATCAGAATGAGATTGCCACCAGTCCTTGATAACAAAAAATGCATTAACAAGAAAACCACGGCCTATGTGTGCAAGGGAAGTAAATGCTCAAAACCAATTGATCGTTTCGAGGATTTATTAGAATTGATTAGTCAGAATGAAAAAAGTTAAGAAAATGGCTCATCAATCGATTCAGAAAAGTTTGTAAACAATACTGGACCATCTTTTGTCATATATAAACAATCTTCTAGGCGCACACCAAATTCACCAAATATATATATTCCTGGCTCGTTAGAGAAACACATCCCGGGTGCGAGAGGAGTTTTCTCTCCTTTAACAAAATTTACAGGCTCGTGACCATCAATACCGATGCCATGGCCAAGACGGTGTGATAGGCCAGGTGTTTTATAGCCTGGACCGTACCCTAGTTTCTCGTAATACTCTCTAACTGCATCATCCACATTTCCGGCTGGCACCCCTATTTGTGCTGTTTTTAATCCAAGCTCTTGTCCTTTTTTTGCCGTATTCCATACCTCACGATGTTTTTTTGATGGCTCGCCAAACACCCATGTCCTGG
>CAJXEG010000141.1 GCA_913052425.1 uncultured Flavobacteriaceae bacterium
AAAGTTGGGGACGCTATTGGGGTTGGGATCCCAAAGAGACCTGGGCCTTGATCAGTATTTTGATTTATGCTTTTGTGATTCACATGCGATTTGTTCCCGGATTGAGGGGGAATTGGACTTTTAATTTTATGAGCATAGTGGCTTTTGCCAGTATATTGATGACCTATTTTGGGGTGAATTTTTATCTGGTCGGTTTACATTCCTATGCCAGTGGTGACAAAATCATAACCCCGAGTTTTGTGTATTACGCCATCGTTATCGTTGCCCTTTTGGGAGCTGTTTCCTATTGGCGTAATCAGAAGATTTTCAAATAGGTAAACTGACATTATTTTTGTCCCCTACTGTTTGGTTATTGAAACTTAAATTAATGATTCAAATAAAACCTTACTTATTGTTTTTTTTATTGTTGTCATGCAGCGAAGAAAAGATTGAGCCGCTCAACGTTTTTGAACTTAGCAAAAACAAATGGGAGGCCTTGGCCGTTGATTCTTACAGCTATACCTTTCAAATTTCTTGTTTTTGCAGGAGGGAGGCTACTCTTCCAAAGGCTGTTCAAGTTGTCAATGGAAAAATAGAAAAAGTCGATGGAGCTTCCTATGATGAGGATGAGCATTGGGGGGTTCAAACGATTGATCATTTGTTTGATCTCATAGAGGAAGCCGAAAAGGATAAGGTGCACAGGCTGGAGGCAGAGTACGACCCGGATAAAGGTTATCCCACTTCGGTCTATATTGATAAGGAGTTAATGATGGCTGACGAAGAAATGGGCTATTACGTAAGTGATTTGAAATATTAAACCTTAAAGGTCTCTACAAAATCATCTTGGTCAATTCCCTTTGCCACCATATCAAGGGCAGTTTCAACGACCTGGTTGGCCTTGTCTGCTTCAAAGCCTAAACCAATTACCATTTTCTCCAATAATTTTTTTTCATTTTCGTCGGCAATGTTATCCGCAAAAATCATTTTACTCAAGTCGTATAGTCTTTCTAGGCGAGAGTTTTTGTCGCCAGGAGGATCGGCTTTATACTCCTCGGGAGATTCCATAACTTTTTTGACCATGTCCGGATCAATTTCAAGATAGATGGCCAGTCGATCAATAAATGCTTTCTCTTCGTCAGAGATGTGATCGTCTGCCAGGGCCAAATTGACAATGGCGGCAAAATGAGCTCTGTTTCTGTTTTTAAATCCTGGGGTGTAAAGCTGAGAAAAATCCATATAAAGTCAATTATTTTTTTAGAATTATAAATTTTAAAAGTAATGAGAATCTCAAAGATAACCGTCAATAAAAAATGATTTTTATTGCTTTTGTTTTGAAGGGAAATTAGGGTTGGAAGTATACTCAAAACACTCCAATTCAAAGAAGGGCATGGCAGCCAACAAATGATCGAATATATCGGACATGATGCTTTCATAGTTGACCCATACTTTGTCTTTGACAAAGACATACACCTCAAGGGGAACTCCTTCGGGGGTGGGTGCCAATTGCCTTACCATTACCGTTAGATCACTGTTGATTTCTGGGTGGTTTTCTAGGTAAGCCAAAGCATATCTTCGGAAAAGCCCTATGTTGGTCATGTTTCTTCCGTTGAGTAAAAGAGATTTATCCGCCTGTTGGGCATTGTTTTCAGCCTCGATTTCCTTTTTCCTTTGTGTAATAAAAGGAGCAATCCGCTCAATTTTTAAAAGCTTTTGTAGGTGCTGTTCGTCTACAAAATGTATGCTCGATACTCGGATCAACAAGGCCCTTTTAATTCTTCTTCCTCCAGATTCGCTCATGCCCCTCCAATTGACAAACGAATCTGAAACCAGTTTGTAAGTAGGGATAGAGGTGATGGTATTGTCAAAGTTCTGAACTTTGACTGTCGAAAGGTTAATTTCGATCACATCCCCATCGGCATTGTAGCTCTTCATGGTGATCCAATCTCCAATTCTTACTGTATCATTGATTGTTACTTGAATACTGGCAACAAAACCAAGGATAGAGTCTTTAAAAATCAATAGGATAACAGCGGAAAGGGCTCCCAAAGTGGCCATAAAGGTACCGATGTCTTTTCCCGACAAAATGGAGAAAACAAACATGATTCCAATGAACCATACAAAAATCATTATCACCTGAATGTAGCTTTCAATGGGTTTACCTTTGAAATTTTTGAGTGTTTTGAAAAAATCTTTAAATGAGTTTAACAACCGCCTTACCAAAATGATGGTAACAATTGCCCCCAATATTTCCAATAGTGATGCTACAGGCTGCTCAAGTAGGGGGAAGGAGATCAAAGATTGGGGAAGAAATCCAATAAGAATAAAAAGCGGGGGGAAGAAGGAGAGGGTTTCCGGGATTTTGTTTTTGATTAAAAAATCGTCAAACTTCGATTTTGTCCTTTTGGAGATTTTTAGAAAGATCAGCCTTAAAATACGTTTACTGACCAACCAAAAAATAAAGGCCATCAAAACAACGATCAGGCCAAATGTAATGGCCTCTAAATCTAAGGCCATGCTTTGGTTGATTCCCAGACGTTGGTAAAAATCAAGCAGCAGTTGTTTCATAAGATTTGATAATAATGGACTAAATTACTTTAAAAAATACTATTAGACCGTAACAAGTTTAATAGAATAAAAAAACCCCTAAAAAGGGGTTTTAAGGAAAGCTTTTGTTGGGCTTATAGAATTGTAATGGGAATTTCTACCCTTGCATTTCCCCAACCGCCGTGAAGCACTGCATTGTTTCCTTCACCACTAAATGCGAATGAGAAAGCTTTGAGATATTCGGTTGATTCTGTCACGGGTACTTCGATTCTTACAACGTCTTTTGACTGGTCGTAGTTGTTGGCTCCCCAAACATTTGTGGCTGAATTAATGATGATCTCGGAGGAATTGTCTTTGGGGTAGGAATACATGGTGTAAGTCCCTGCTTTAATAACTTTACCTCCCAGTTTGATGGACTTATAAAGTCTGAACTCTGTGGCTTCATTAGCTCCAGTTCTCCAAATTTTATAGGTCGGAACCACATCTTCTAGATTCCTCCCTCTCAATTGAGGACGGCTGTAAGTGATGACAACGGCCTTGTCCGTAACCCTGTTGGAAACAGGATAAAATACACGATCCATAGGGCTTTTGTCCAAACCTTTAAAGTCTTGTGCTTGTGTCAAATTAGCTGATGCTAAGAGGATGATAATGAGTAGTTTTTTCATTGGGTAATTTATTAAGTTAAAAGATTAATTATTACAAACCATTTCAATACCACAACAAGAGGGTGACTTGATTTTTCCTTCACATTCGGGGCATCTGGAAATTTGAACTTCCACACCATCGTCTGGTCTAAGAATATTATCATCCAATGAACAAAGTAAATCGTTAACTTTTAATAATGTACTCAAGTATTTTGTATTCCTCGTTTGGGCGTAAAAGAGAGCCAACGATAAAGATAACAACCAATAAAGATTTACTTTACTTTTATCACCTAGACCTTTTCGAAAACCTATTCGGTAACGGACATAAAGTTTTTTACTTACTTCAAATCTTTGGACTATGCGGTCCAACCAATATTTTATATCACTATTTTTGATATTTTTTAACTGACAAAAAATAATTGATAATAAAATTGATTCTGTATCTATTTCTTTGGTTAATGAATAGAGTGCTAAATCCTTTATGTTGAATTTTTTTTTAAATGATTTTGATTTATTAATATTTAAATCAAATTTTTTTTTGAAGAAATGATTAAAATATTCAGGAATTTGAGAACATAAATATAAATTTATATCATCATTTATTACTTTGTTCTTAATTAACTGAAACCTTTTTAAGTGTTTCATACGATTATCAA
>CAJXEG010000142.1 GCA_913052425.1 uncultured Flavobacteriaceae bacterium
TACTTCCCCACCAGGAACTGCTTGGTGAGAGTAATCGGCAGGCATCCATTCTGTTCCTTTTTTGTGGTTTAAAGAGGCTTTAATGGCCCACTTATCGCCAAGTTTTGTCGCAAGTCTAACTCCCACATCGGTGAAAGGGTTATTTCCCGCTACTTCTTGATCAGTTACCCCGGTTCTGTAGTAAGCACTTATACCTTCGTGCTCAAAAGGATTTTTACTGTTCAAAAACATAATCCCTTTATAGGCATCTGCTCCATACAATGCAGAGGCTGGACCAGGAATTACCTCAACGCTTTGAACGTCTAGTTCGTTTAGACCAATCAAATTCCCCATGGCAAAACCAAACAATGGAGACATATTGTTCATCATATCAACTAGGGTTACAAAACCTTCATTGTAAACCGTAGCAAAACCACGGGTTACAACTTGATTTAAAAACAGACCTCCTTGTTGAAGCTGAATCCCTTTGACGTTTTCTAAGCCATTAAAGAAATCGGCTGAAGGGGTCTGCTGAATTTGCTTAGCACTGAATTTTTCTACGGTAATTGGGGATTCAAAAATTCGTTGTGCGAACCTAGATGCAGCTACAACGATCTCGTCCAGTGAGTCACTACCGGGAGCAAGTGAAATGTTCATCGCAGCGTCAGCCGAAGTCACTTCAATTGATTTGGTTGCAAAACCCAAATAACTTACTTCTAAGGTAATGGGAAGCTCTTCTTCGGTAGTGATGGTGAAGTTTCCATCAAAGTCAGCTGAAACTCCAGTGTAAGTGCCTTTTACAACAATGTTTACTCCGGGAAGCGGCTGATTTGTTTCTTCGTCGACAACCGTACCATTGATCGTTGTCTGAGCGTGAATAATATTTAACAAGAGCATAGCACTCATTAAAATTATTCCTTTAAATAGCGTTTTTGTTTTCATTAAATTATTGTTTTAGTTTTGATATTGTCATTATAGCTAAGGCTATAATAAAGCCCGATTTTGATTTTATGGCCAAATATACTACTTTTCGAATAAAACAGCCTTAGGGTCTTCATGCCAGCCCTTATATTTGAGAGCATACATTTTCTCTAAATTCCCCCTTTTGATCTTTAAAGTGGGACCCAAAATCTTGTTTTGCTCCGTCCATTCCTTCTTGACCAAGACCAGCGTGGAGATTTTTTTATAATTTTCCAGGTCTGCATTAATTGCTGCCAATTTTTCTTCCAAAAAACCTGTAAGCTCATTTTTTTGAAAGGCTTTGCCTATTTCTGACAATTGGGCCAAGGCGATGGGTTGGGGCAATCCCAAACCTGTGATACACACTTCTTCTAATTCCTTGATAGTTCCAAAATAATTTTCCAAGGTTAAGGGTTCGATGAATTTTCCTTTAGAGGTTTTAAAACTATCGGCTACCCTACCGGTTATGTACAAATAATTGTCCTCATCCAAATAGCCTTTATCACCTGTATGGAGCCATCCATCTACGAGAGTGGCTTTTGTCATTTTTTCATTTTTGTAATATCCATCCATGACATAAGGGCCTCGCATAAGAACTTCCTCGGTTTTTGGATCTATTTTGACTTCAACTCCACACTGGGGTTTTCCTACAGAATCTAATTTTCCGAAATCTCGCCCATCTACTTGGGTACAAATGGCGCAGTTTTCAGTCATCCCATAACCGTTGGTAATATATATGCCAATTTTGCTAAACCATTCGATCTGAGTAACCGGTATGGGTGCAGAGCCGGAAACAGTAGACCTGGCACGAGTCAATCCAAGGTTCTTTTTTAGCTTCTTTTTGATCAAGCCGGAAACCAGAGGGATTTTGAGCAGGAGATCTAATTTTTTTTGGGGCACTTTTGCCAAAATACCCAATTGGAATTTGGTCCATATTCTTGGGGCGGCAAAAAATACATGTGGCTGGATGTCTTTTAGGTTTTGGGCAAAACTATCTATGGATTCGACAAAAGAAAGTGATCCACCAAAACGCATACATATGTGTTCTACGACCACTCGCTCTACAATATGGTTGAGGGGGAGGTAGGAGATAAAATCATTGTTACCAGAAAAATCCACTTTTAGTGGGTTAACTTCTTCGGTAATGATTTTTGTTGAATCCAGTGTCAAATATGATAATTCTACTCCTTTGGGATTACCCGTAGTACCTGAGGTAAATATAATAGTCCATAGATCAGAAAGTTTTGGGACATGTGGTTCTTTTAAAGGTTGGTGTCGGTTGATAAAATCAAACCACTCTTCTCCTCTGTCCACAACAGCACAGCCCCTGTAATGCGGGAATCTGATCATTGGAAAGTCCTTGGGAATATGACTTCCTATATCGTCCCAAGTCTCAATTTTCCCGACAAACAGAAGATCAACATCACCAAAATCAAGCAAATACTCCAACTCCTCTCCCTTGAGTGAAGGAAAGAAAGGAACAGAAACATAGCCTGCCATCATGATGGCCATATCGGCGATGATCCATTCTCTACAATTTTTTGAAATCAGTCCAATGTGTGCATCATCTCTGAGGCCCATTGACTTTAATCCCTTGGCTAATTTTCTAGCCATTTGTCCGGCCTCAGCCCAAGTGTATTCGTCCCATTGATCTCCAAAAGGTTGTCTTAGAAAAGGTCGATCGTGGAACTTCTTCTCCCACTCATAAAATTTAAAATCAAACCGTTCACTATTACTCATTCTGTAAAGTTTTCTTATTTCGTCTTCAAGAATATGGAAGAGACAACTTATAAACAATGAAGTTGAGTTCCCATAACGTTTCAAGATAAATAAAAAAAAACAAAGTCAAGCCCTCAAGACGTTAGGTGGGTATGAGTATTTAAATTTATTTTTCTAAATTGTATGTCACTGAAGGTCAATTTTAGTGCTGGAAATCTAAAAATTACTCCTTATTCTTGGATGAAGAAGCTGTTTTACTACTTCGTTAAGTATATCATGATATTTACAACCAGATGTTATTTCAGGAAGATTTACATTTATGGTTTTGAAAATATTCCGAAAAAAGGAGGGGTTTTGTTTTCCCCCAATCACCAGAGTGCCTTTCTCGATCCACTTCTGGTAGGGTGTAGTATAAACAGGCCTGTAACCTCTTTGACGCGTAGCGATGTTTTTGGTGGACCACTGCAATGGTTTATGGATGCCCTAAAAATGCTTCCTGTTTACAGAATTAGAAACGGCTATGCCAACCTTAAAAAAAATGAAGCCATTTTTGACAGTTGTAGGGAACTACTTTCAAATAATCAGTGTATAATGATGTTTTCGGAGGCTTCACACCATGACGAGTTTTTCCTTCAGCCTTTGTCAAAGGGAAGCAGCCGATTGGCTTATGAAGCACAGGAAAAGTGCGAAAACCCAATTTACATAGTTCCAGTAGGGATTAATTATGGCCACCACAGAAATCCATTTTGTGATCTGCATTTGATTTTTGGAGAAGCAATATCAGTAAAGCCCTTCATCAAAGCATCAGGCGAAAAACCCGAGCAGATCAACACAATCAGGGCTGCCTTAGAGGAGAGCATGAAAAAATGCATGTGGCTTCCGGAGAAAGATGAGCATTATGAAAATCGAAAAAAATTGATTCACAGCGCAAACACCAAAAAGTCTTTCCAAGAGCTAAAAAGGGGAATTGAAGAACAAAGTTTAGCTCCTAAAAAAAGGGTGAAAAAACAAAAATGGCATAAGCTTTTGATCCATTTATTTTCCCTACCCAATCTGCCTCCGTTACTGGCAATTAAAAAAATACTAGGGCTATTTGAAGATGTGGTTTTCTACAGTTCC
>CAJXEG010000143.1 GCA_913052425.1 uncultured Flavobacteriaceae bacterium
TTTTGAGTTGCTCCATAATACGACCTACATTCCAGTCGATGTTTTCACACATGGCCAGTGCAGCTCGGGCGTGGTCGATTTGATTTTGATTTTTGGGAGGGCCACCGCTTCCTGTTTGACTCAACTTTTTGTCTTTGAATTTCTCCCAAAATCGATCCGGTACCTGCATGGGGCTGTGGGGAGTGTTGTAGGGGAGATAGAGGAAAAAAGGCTGATGGGTATTTTCTTTGATAAAATCAATGCCGTGTTGGGTTAAGTCATCAATGATGAATCCGTTACCCCTTAACAGGTTTCCGTTGTGTTCCAGTAGGGGATTGTAATAATTCCCCCAGTGACCGGAGCAAAAGCCGTAATAGTCTTCAAATCCACGACTGTTGGGGTGAAAAGGGGCTTGCATACCGTTGTGCCATTTGCCATAGGCTGCAGTTTGGTAGCCTGCTGATTTGAATACCTCAGCAATGGTTTCTTCGTCTATATCCAATCTTTCTCCTCCTCTACTGGTACTGTAAACCCCCCCTCTAACGTGGTGTCTTCCTGTTAGGATTTCGGCGCGGGTAGGGGAACATACCGGGCTGACAAAAAAGCGATCAAACCGAACACCGGTCCTCCCAAGTTGGTCAATGTTGGGGGTCGTTAAATCAAGATTTCCATTTCCGCTCAGGTCACCCCAACCTTGATCGTCGGTTAGAATTAGGATCACATTAGGAGAATTACCTTTCTGAATATGGCAGCTCCATAAACAGAGAAGTATTAACAGGGAAAAGAAGAAACAGCGTTTTTTTCTCATTACTCCAAATTTATATTTTTAATGTCAGATCATGTTGCCATTAATTATCACAATTACCCTCACAACTTAACATTCATTTTTTGGATTAAATGTCAATACTCAACCCCAAACCAAATAACTCTCTGATTTGCAGTCGTTTGATAAGATCATCGTCGTATTGGAGATGTACGATTAAGTTGCTTGATATTTTGTCGTTGACCTTGAGTCGGATGTTGGCATTCCATTCAAAATCAATATTTTCAATTTTATTGATATAGTTTACGTAAACATTGAATTTGTTATCTATGGTAATGTTTTCCATCAAATTGGATCTGATGAAACCTGAAAGCGAGGCTCCTATGGAGACAATACTGGTGGCGCCTTTTTCTACTCCAAAATATTTTTTACCGGGAGATAGGTTTTGAGTGTAATCTTGACTAACAAAAATTCCTCTTGCAGCCAGTGGAGCAATATTAAACCAAGCGAGATCTCCTTCTTTGTAGTACCACCCCACTCCCAATTGAATGATGGCCGGGGAAAGAATCCTAGAAATTTCTTCTTTTTGGTCTTCTCCGTCTTTTTTGAAATATCGGTAGCCCGAAAGCAATTGGGTTTTGAAATTGAAATAAGCAGAATAGTTCCAATAGGTATTTACTTTTTTACTGAGCACTGAGTTGATTTCGATTCGGTCATCGGCTTTTTTGAAAAAGGCATTTCCCGAGAGATAAGTGGTTCCTATGGAAAGCATTAGGTTGTTGTCCCATAACCAACCCTTTTCACCCAGATAATTCATGTTGTAGTCAATGCTGAGAAGTCCTGTCATGGAATTCTCCCCACCCGAAACCCAATTTTCAAAATAGGCTTGGTTAAAAGTGATTTGGGTTAATCCAAAGAATTTGAATTTACTTTTTTCTTCAGTTAGGGTATTTAATGAATCTTTGGAGATGCTGTCTGTGGGCCGACTTTGTTGGGCCTTTAAAACGTTTACAAAAAGAAAAACTGTCAAAAGATAAAAAAAGGGCCTCATGGGTGATGTCGTTGATTTATCGCTAAAATATTACAAAGTTATCGGAATGGTTTATTTTTTCCACTTCAAAACCATAGGGAGAATATTTTATTACCCTTATGGCCTTAATAGTCAAGTCTTGGGATTTGTCTATTCGATTGTGGTTGTGTGAGGTCAATGAAAATAAGCCTAAGAATTTTCTTACGATTTGAATTCACGGGTTTTTTACATAACTTTATAAAGTATTTAATGAAGAAGATTTATGTTGGGATTGAACGATATTCAGTATTTATACGAGTTTTTGTTTTGGTTTGTTACTTTTTTCATTCTCAAAAAAGTTTGGCACAAACCTGAGGTCAGATTAATTTATGGTTATAGTGTGGCTGTTTTTAATCTGTTAGCCGTATTCTTTTTTTCGCTTTCATCCATTCGAGGGAACTTAAACAGCCTGGATGCTTTTGCCTTTGGTTTTTTGCATACCATGGTCGCGGTTGTGATGATTAGCTTGGTTCACTTGAGTAAAAAAATTGAAAACAAGTCCTGAAGGACTTTTAAATTAAAGAAAAATGAAAGCTTTAACTATTGTATTATTTTTTTTAGCCACAGTTTCAACTTATTCCCAAGAGTGGATCATTGTTGATATTTTGGAGCAATCCAAAAAAGAGCTGGTTTATAAGGTCGACAATGGAGAGGAGGTCAAACGGGAAACCGTTAAGAACCCTTCCATCGTCAAGTTGATAAAGGATTATCAAGCCAAGGGCTTTCAATTGAAAGCGGTAACCCAAGGAGTGGAGTTGGAATTGAATGGTAATTTGCCCATGATCAATAATCGGAATAATAATTTTGGCGTGGCCAATTTGAACCTTTTCAACAACAACCGCGTCATGCTCTGGTTTGTAAAAAATGAGGAATAAAAATATTTTTTAGATTTTTGTTTCTACCAGGAGAGATGGGTCAAGCGGCCTGTTTCGTATAAAAACCAAACCCTTGAAAGCCTTAAATACCCTTATCGTCATTGCTCTATCGAATACCCATGGTCTGTTGGGGCAGGAGTGGGCCTCTATGGCCTATACTGTAAACGAAAATGATGCTGCCATTTTTTCAGGTGTTTTTAAATCTACTTCTCAAGAGGATATTGTTTTGGGATTGGATTGTGAAGACCAACGCTGTGTTTACAAAATGACCCCAAAGGAGTTCATAAAATCAATGGAGCTTTTGGGGTGGGAGCTTTCAGAACATATTCAGTCCAAGGATAAAAAAGGGCAGCATGTGGTTTGGTTTCGACGCTATGAGTAGTGGATTTTTCTCCAATCACAAGGCCGCTTTTTTCCTGTTCAAAGATGGAGAAATAAAAAATTTATAAGTGGATGATCAAAAAAACTACAGTTTATGATGTTGAAATTAAATTTCAAATTACAATCTTTTAAAAATACCAATTTTTTGGTTCTGGTTTTATTACTCTTGTTCAATATTGAGGTTTTTTGCCAAAGCGTTCAATCTTATGACATTGTCGTCTATGGTGCCACCTCTTCGGGGATTACCGCTGCAATTCAAAGTTCCAGATTGGATAAAAAAGTATTATTGATCGAACCTGGTCACAGAATAGGAGGCTTAACCACAGGAGGGTTGGGTCAGACGGATATCGGGAACAAACAAGCCATAGGCGGAATATCTAGAGAGTTTTATCAAAACATTAAAAGTCATTACCAAAAACAGGTAAATTGGATATGGCAAAAGCGAGAGTCTTACAGAGATGGTGGTCAGACAACTTCTGATTCTATGGAAGATGCCATGTGGACGTTCGAACCCTCCGCAGCCCTTAGGGTCTTTAAGGAAATGATAAGGAAGGAAAAGAACATAACCTTGATCTATTCTCAGCGATTAAATCGAAAATCAGGGGTAAAAAAAACGGGGGGTAAAATAGTATCCATTCAAATGGAAAGCGGTCAAATATATCAAAGTAAAATAT
>CAJXEG010000144.1 GCA_913052425.1 uncultured Flavobacteriaceae bacterium
ACCTATGACAGCTACCTTAAGGCCAACGGCCAAAAAAGTGGCATTAAGAGTTACAATGAAATGGTAGGATTGGTGATCAACTATCACAAAAATGAAAAGCGATTTTGATGCTGTTCTGTCAATTACCCAATAACTTTGTAAAAAAACAGATTTGAAATACATCAGCAGTACTCACAACCCCCTAATCAAAAAACTCAATCTTTTGATGAGCAAGTCAAGGGTGCGTAAAAAAGAAAATCTTTTTGTGGTGTCGGGTAATAGGGAATTGAGCAGGGCTGTTGAAATGGGCTACAACATCGACACCCTTTTTTACAGGGAAGGGTATGATGAAGAAATTGTTTACGAGGATTCGGCTAATGTTTTTGAATTGAGCGCCGCTCTTTTTGATCGCCTAAGCATGCGTTCAGGCTCGGAGGAAGTCATTGCCATATTGGAGGCCAAAAATCATTATATAAAAGATATTTTTGTCAATAATGACAGTCGTGTTTTGGTTTTGGAGGCACCCGAAAAACCCGGAAATATTGGTGCGCTTTTGCGAACAGCCGCCGCAGCCGATTGGGATGCCGTAATTATTGCCAATCCCAAAACAGATCTCTACCACCCTCAGATCATCAGAAACAGTATAGGAGGGGTCTTTTCCATTCCCGTTGCCACCGATAATACGGAAGAAGTCATTTCGTTCTTGGAAAAAAATGCTTTTAACATCTCTGCTGCTGCTTTGGATCACAAAGCTAAACACTTCAAAAGGGTATCGTACCCAAGGCCATTGGCATTGATTTTTGGGACGGAAGACAAAGGCCTTGACCAAAAATGGCTTAAAAAAGCGCAACAGATCGTCAAAATTCCCGTAAAATTTCCCATTGATTCACTCAATCTTTCCGTTTCGGCAGGGATTTTGATGTATCACTGTGGAGACCAATGATTTTGTCGAATTAAAAGTTTCGAGTACCTTTATTATACCGATGATTGTAAGCGAAAAAATAGAGAACAAAGAGATTGCAAAGCAGTACAAAGAGCTGCTTCGAATCAGCTATCAAACCTTATCAGATGAAGATAAGAAGTTGATACGTTCTGCTTTTGACACGGCTGTTGATGCCCACAGAAATCAGCGGCGAAAATCAGGCGAGCCTTATATTTTGCATCCCATCAGTGTCGCTAAGATCGTAGCACAAGAAATTGGTTTGGATGCTACCTCTATTGCGGCTGCACTGCTACATGACGTCGTGGAAGACACTGAATATAGTTTTGAGGACATTGAAAAACTTTTTGGAAGCGGTGTAGCGCGGATCGTAGAAGGATTGACCAAGATTTCCAAACTCAGCAAGGAAAGCAACGTCTCCCTTCAAGCCGAAAATTTCAGGAAACTGCTGCTTACCCTCAACGATGATATCAGGGTCATCATCATCAAAATTGCAGATCGAATGCACAACATGCAAACGCTGGATGCCATGCCTGAATACAAGCAGGTAAAAATCGCTTCTGAAACCCTTTACATCTACGCTCCATTGTCTCATCGGATCGGACTCTACAACATCAAAACTGAACTGGAAGACCTGAGTTTTAAGTATACCGAAGCTGTTCGATACGAATTCATTAAAAATAAAATCGAAGACAGCAGGGAGTCACAAGATCAATACATTAAATCTTTTTCTGAAATCATTCAATTTGCCTTGGCAGAAGAAGGATTGAAATACCAAATCAAAGGGCGGAGCAAATCCATTTTCTCTATCAACAGGAAAATGACCATGCAAAACATTCCTTTTGAGAATGTTTTTGACAAGTTTGCCATTCGTATTATTTACAAAGCCACACATCGTAATGAAAAGTTTTTGGCTTGGAAAATATATTCTATCATCACGGATCATTTCACCCCAAATCCCACCCGACTAAGGGATTGGATCACCGCCCCCAAATCAAACGGATACGAGGCTTTGCACATCACCGTCATGGGCCCCAGTAACAAATGGGTAGAAGTGCAAATAAGATCCGAACGGATGAATGAAATTGCAGAGAAGGGATATGCTGCGCATCACAAATACAAACAAGGTGAGCAAAAAGACATCGGGATTGACTCTTGGCTGGACAAGCTCCAAGAGGTTCTTGAAAGCAACAACGAAAATCCAGTTGATTTTGTAGAAAACTTTAAGCTCAACCTCTACGCCAAAGAGATTTTTGTATTCACCCCAACTGGGGAAATAAAATCCTTGCCCAAAGGAGCCACCGCTTTGGATTTTGCTTTCAGCATTCACACCGAAGTGGGGATGAAAACCAGAGGTGCCAGAGTCAATGGCAAACTCGTTCCATTGAGCAGGACTTTGAAAAGTGGTGAAAATGTTGAAGTTATTACCTCAGAAAACATCAAACCCACTGCTAACTGGTTGGACTTTGTTCAGACTTCTAGGGCCAAGTCAAAAATCAAGTCATCGCTCAACGAAGAGAAGAAAAGAATTGCCGAGGATGGCAGAGAAACCCTCAGGAGAAAATTAAAACAACTCAAGATCACCCTCAACGACAAAACCATTCGCCACATGCTGAGGTATTTCAATCTCAATAACAGTCTGGATTTGTTTTATCGTGTCGGTTTGGGAACCATTAACAACAAACAGTTAAAAGATTTCTCAACCGAATTCAACAGCAGTTTCCTCAATTTCTTCAAAAAAAGAATAAGAAAACAAAGCCCTGAATACAAAAAAGAAGACAAAGAGCAAATCACACAACGATTTGACACTTTAGTTTTCGGAAAAGAAAAGGAAAATTTAAAGCACTCCCTTTCCCCCTGCTGCAATCCGATTGCAGGCGACCCTGTCTTTGGTTTTGTCAGCGTCAACGAAGGTATAAAAGTCCATAAAAAAGACTGTCCCAATGCATTGTCACTTCAATCCAATTTTGCTTATCGAATCATCAAAGCAAAATGGGTGGATTCCTCCTCCGATGAATTTACCGCTATTTTAAAACTTTCCGGTATTGACAATATGGGAATTGTCAGTGAGGTTACCCAATCGATTTCCGGAGACATGAGTGTCAACATCAATAAACTGAGTTTTGACAGTGAAGATGGTATTTTTACCGGATTAATCAGTGTAAATGTCAAGAATAAAACAATACTCAATCGATTGATTAATAGAATTTTAAAGGTAAAAGGGGTAGATAAAGTTCTCAGGGAATAATTTAAGACCTATATTTGTAAAAATGGAAAAAAACAAATCCAATCAAGAAATTGTTAAAGAGGTTTTCGTAAACTTTCTAAACAAGCATGCCCACCGAAAAACACCGGAGCGATTTGCCATATTGTATGAAATTTATGACAGTGATGAACACTTTGATATTGAATCATTGTACATCACCATGAAAAACAAAAATTACAGGGTAAGCAGGGCAACACTCTACAACACCATCGAACTCCTTTTGGAGTGTGGATTGGTGAGAAAACATCAGTTTGGCAAAAACCAAGCCCAGTATGAAAAGTCCTATTTTGATCGCCAACACGATCATATCATCTTCACAGATTCCGGAGAGGTAAAGGAATTTTGTGATCCCAGAATCCAAAACATAAAAAAAACAATTGAGGAAATATTCGATATTGAAATACACAACCATTCTCTTTATTTTTACGGAACAAAAAAAAGAGTAAACTCATAAATCAAATATGTCCGTAGACTTACTGCTAGGCCTCCAATGGGGCGACGAAGGGAAAGGTAAAATCGTCGATGTATTGACGG
>CAJXEG010000145.1 GCA_913052425.1 uncultured Flavobacteriaceae bacterium
AGGAAGACCAAGGACAAGGCAATGGCGGTTTTCATCAGTGACTCGTGGAGTTTGATTTTTTTCTTTCGGATGGCCACATAGGCCACCACCAAAATCAAGGCGGTCAATGCATTGATGGATGCATAAATGGGAGGTAAAAAATCAAGAGGGGCTACATTGGGCAATCTCACAGTAAAAAGAATCGCTACCACCACAGGGATCAAAATGGACACAACTGTGATGAGCTTGCTGTATTTTTTAGAGGGATCACTTACACTTTGCTCTTTCATTTCACTCGGTTTTATTCTTTTAATAGCCTTTGGACGTCCTCCAACAGCATGTCCACTCCTTGTATTTCTTGATCCTCACGATCCAAACCGGAATAGTAGACGATGGGGTTGTCAAAACGATCGACCCGTGAACGGATGTATCCTTTTTTATCGATCAGGGCAAAATAGCCTTGATGTTCGAAACCTCCGGCCACTGCGGGATTTATACCCGCAAAGATACTAAATCCTGAATTGGCAAGTTCGTAAACCGTAGATTTCTTATCGGTCAAAAAATGCCAATTTTGGGATTTAACACCATAGTTTTCTGCATATTGTTTGAGCACATGAGGTTTGTCGTTGTGGGGATCAATAGTGAAAGAGGCAATCCCAAAATCTTGACGCTCTCCAAAACGATCGTCCAGAATCTTCATGTTCTTATTCATGACGGGGCAAATGGTGGGGCAACGGGTAAAAAAAAATTCTGCCAGGTAAACCTTCCCTTTAAAATCCTCATTGCCAATCAACAAACTGTCTTGATTGCGCATTAGAAACTCGGGTACTTTTTTGGCTTCACCGTTGAGTTTGATATAAGCCAAGGGCTTTGCCGGAACAGATCGATTGCTTTCTACTTGGGTATTGTTCGCAACCCGATCAACGATCTTGGGGATGAACAAAAGACCAAAAACAATCAGTATGATGATTAAACCTATATAACTTATGTTTTTCATACTAGGGTGCGGTATTCTTATTGTACTTTTTCCAAGCACGGCGGTACTCGGCCAAGATCACCTTAATGTCATCGACCATTTTATTATTGATCTCGGCAACGGATTGTGCATTGAAACCAAACAGGGTTCCCTCGTCCTCGTCGTCGTCTCGTCCCCTGAGGTTGCGTTCTTTATCGATGATAAAAACATAGGGTAAGCTATTTTTGGCGGTGAGTTGCAAAGGGGTTTTCAAACTTTTAAATAAGCTTGCAATCTGATCATCACCCCCAAAAACAAAACGCCATTTGATCAAGTCGGTTCCCACACCCGATTTTAATTCTTCTTTAAGCAACTCAACTTGATCCTGCTGACCCTGTTGAAGTACCATGACAAACTGGAAGTCTTTGAATTGATAAAAGCGTTTGTAAATTTTTTGATTGAGGTTTAGGGCATCTCCTTTTTTGTCGGACAAGTCTGCTCCCCAAAAGCCCAACACGGTGATGCGGTCTTGCAATTGAACAGGCTCACCTGATAGGGTCTCCCACTGGCCAGCCTCATCTACCCCTGTAGTTAAGACTGGCAATAGTGCAAAGTTGTTTTTGCCCGAGGCAAAAAAAAGATAGATTACAATCGGAAATACAAAGAGAATAAAGAGAACAAAATATTTTTTAAAAGATTTACTCATGAAAAAGAATTTGTCCTTTAAATCCTAAAAATTCCAACTCACAAAACCGCTATTCATTACTTCAAAGATGTAGTCGGCTTCGAGAATTAAAATAAATATCAAATAAGGAATTAAAATGATCAGTGGTAAAACTATGGCACCTTGTAGGCTGCCCCTTTCATCCCTGACGTGCATAAAATCCCAAGCGATATAATAGGCTTTGACCAGTGTCAAAATGATAAATATCCAGTTCAACAATTTCATGCTGAGAAAATAGTTCATCAAAAAATCGGGTTTGACAATCCCCAAAGCCACCTCAATGGTGGTTACGATTGATAAGAAAATCAAAACGCCCCAAATTTTTTGAACGTTGGATTTGAACTTTAATAATCCTCTAAAAATTGCAAGTTTATGCGCTCCTTCGGCCATCAGTTATAATTTTTGGGTTAAACGAGATAGAAAAATGTAAATACAAAGACCCAGACCAAATCGACAAAGTGCCAATACAGCCCTACTTTTTCCACCATTTCATAATGTCCTCTTTTTTCATAGGTTCCTACAATCACATTGAAAAATATGATGAGGTTGATGATGACCCCCGAAAAAACGTGGAAACCATGAAAGCCAGTTATAAAAAAGAAAAAATCAGCAAAGAGTCGGTTTCCGTATTCGTTATGGACAAGGTTGGCCCCTTCCACTACACCAACGGCATTTTCTATTTTATCCAAGGAATCGTCTCGTGAGAGAACAATTTTTTGACCATTTTCATCTAATTTTTCACTTCTGATGACCAGGTTATTGTTGTTCTCAAATCCCTCAACTACTTCGGCCAAGGAATAAGTGGGTAAAGACCCTTCGCTTTCGTACCAAATCCCGTTGCTGCTTTTGTGAGAGCTGCGTTCGGTTGGGATAGAAACAGCGAAATCAGCAATGGCAACCCTTTTGCCAGTGTCTGGGTTTACAAATTGTAAAATTTGACCTCCTTTGGTTTCCAAGGCTCCGTATTCTCCCTTGATAAAATTTTTCCATTCCCAAGCTTGAGAGCCAACGAAAACTGCCCCTCCAATGATGGTCAACAACATGTAAAAAGTTACTTTCGATTTATTCATATGATGCCCTGCATCTACCGCCAACACCATGGTAACAGATGAAAAGATCAGTATAAAAGTCATCAAGGCCACATAATACATGGGCGCATCTACGCCGTGTAAAAAGGGGAAGTGGGTAAAAACCTCGTCGGCAATGGGCCAAGAATCGATGTTTTTAAAACGGGAAAATCCATAGGAAACCAAAAATCCGGAGAAGGTAAGTGCGTCAGACACAATAAAAAACCACATCATCAATTTACCGTAACTGGCGTTGAGTGGTCGCCGACCTCCAGCCCAAAGATTGGCCTCTTTTTCAGCTGCAGTTAATTCCATAAAGTCAAATTCAAATTAGTTAGCACAAATTTATATATTTTACCTGTACAGCACTACAAATAGGTACAAATAAATCCACAAGATGTCAAGAAAATGCCAGAACAAATGGGCCAATTCAAAGCCCAAAGTATTCGATCCGGAATAACTGCCTCTGAGTAATCGTATATACACCACGGTAAGGACTATCATCCCGGCAAACAAATGCGCCAAATGCAACAAGACCAAAACGTATAAAAAAGAAGTGGTGATTGAACTTTCAGCACCTGTAAAGTAGTAGCCTTGGGCAATGATGTCTCCGAATCCCTTAAACTGAAAATAAACAAATAATATGGCCAACACAAAAGTAGTCAACACCCAGGTCTTGGTTTGCTTGACGTTTTTTGCCTTCAAGGATTTTTTGGCCAAATAGAAACTGATACTGCTCAACAATATGAGTAGGGTACTGATGGCAAAAGCACCGGGCATCTCAAATTGAGACAACCAATCCGCTCGGGTACTACTGACGACGTAGGCACTGGTCAGTCCTGCGAAAGTCATGGACATGCTGATCATCCCCACCCAGAGCATCATCTTTTTGGCTTTGTATTGTTTTATTGCTTGTTCGTCCATTGCTAGATCCATTTATCTAAAACATA
>CAJXEG010000146.1 GCA_913052425.1 uncultured Flavobacteriaceae bacterium
GTTTTTGAATCTCAAACCAAAACCAAATTGGGATCCACCGAAATGGGAGACAAAATGCCCTCGGTTCGTGCATACATCAATGACTTTTTAATTACTCAACTCGACAATTTTCTGCACAAAAATTCAGAAACCGCAGAGGCCATTCGCCGTAAGATCTTACAGGCTGAAAAAGAGCGTAAAGAGCTTTCCGGGATCAGAAAATTGGCCAAAGAACGTGCCAAAAAGGCAAGCCTTCACAACAAAAAACTAAGGGATTGTAGGGTGCATCTGGGAGACTTGAAGAAAGACCGTCGACTGGAATCCACCATATTTATCACCGAGGGTGACTCGGCCAGCGGTTCCATAACCAAGTCGAGAGATGTTAATACCCAAGCGGTATTTAGTCTTAGAGGTAAACCCCTAAACACCTATGGGATGACCAAAAAAATCGTATACGAAAATGAGGAATTCAACCTTTTACAGGCCGCGCTCAATATCGAAGAAAGTATGGAGGACTTGCGATACAACAACATCGTTATTGCCACCGATGCCGATGTGGATGGAATGCACATACGTTTACTACTCATCACTTTTTTCCTGCAATTTTTCCCTGAATTGATCAAAGAAGGGCATCTTTACATTCTACAAACACCCCTTTTTAGAGTCAGAGACAAAAAACAAACTTTTTACTGTTATAGTGAAAATGAAAGAAAAGAGGCCATTAATAAATTAAGTGGTAAACCTGAGATCACCCGCTTCAAAGGTTTGGGAGAAATTTCACCGGATGAGTTTAAGTTTTTTATTGGGGAAGACATTCGATTGGATCCGGTCATGTTGGACAAATCAACTACCACTGACGAATTATTGCAATTCTATATGGGAAAAAACACACAGGATCGTCAAAAATTTATCATCGATAATCTAAAAGTTGAATTGGATGTAGCCGAAGAAATGATATAATAAATGGATGATTTAGAGTTTGAAAAAATACCAGAGGAGGTGAATAAAGGGGATACACTCGTCAAAGTTACCGGGATGTATAAGGACTGGTTTCTGGACTACGCTTCTTATGTTATCCTGGAACGCGCTGTACCAGGGATCTACGACGGATTAAAACCCGTTCAGCGTCGTATCCTCCATTCCATGAAGGACTTAGATGATGGCCGTTACAATAAAGTGGCCAATATCGTTGGGCACACCATGCAATACCATCCCCACGGAGATGCCAGTATTGCCGATGCCATGGTACAAATCGGTCAAAAAGAATTATTGATCGATACCCAAGGAAACTGGGGAAACATCCTTACCGGAGACCGTGCTGCGGCTTCCAGATATATCGAAGCTAGATTGTCCAAGTTTGCCCTCGAAGTGGTCTTTAGCCCAAAGGTCACAGATTGGCAACTCTCCTATGATGGGAGGAAAAAAGAACCGGTTCATTTACCGGTCAAATTCCCATTGCTGTTGGCACAAGGGGCAGAGGGGATTGCAGTGGGCCTTTCTACCAAAATACTCCCTCACAATTTTGTGGAGCTACTCAACGCCAGTATTCAACACTTAAAAGGAAAAAAATTCAAGCTTTATCCTGACTTTCAAACCGGAGGAATCATTGATGTTCAAGGCTACAACGATGGGAATCGGGGAGGTAAAATCAGGGTCAGGGCCAAGATCAGTCAGTTGGATAAAAACACTTTGGTCATCAATCAAATTCCCTATGGAACCACAACCTCCGGACTGATCGATAATATCCTAAAGGCCAATGAAAAGGGTAAGATTAAGATTAAAAAAATTGAGGACAATACTGCGGCCAGTGTAGAAATCATCATTCACTTGCCCAACGGTATTTCACCCGATAAGACCATTGATGCGCTATATGCCTTTACGGACTGCGAAAGTTCCATTTCTCCTTTGGGTTGTGTAATCATTGACAACAAACCCCATTTTATCGGGGTTAGCGAAATGTTAACCCTTTCCACAGATCATACGGTAACCCTCCTCAAAAAAGAGTTGGAGGTACAGTTAGATGAGTTGGAAAACCAGTGGCACGATGCTTCTTTGGAGCGTATTTTTATCGAAAACAGAATTTATCGAGATATTGAGGAGGAAAATACCTGGGAGGGGGTATTAGAGGCGATTCGCAAAGGACTAGAGCCTCATATTTCAATTCTCAAAAGAGCTATAGTTGAGGAGGACTTGGTCAAATTGACAGAAATCAGGATCAAACGCATCTCTAAATTTGACATTGACAAGGCCCAGCAGAAAATAGAAGCCTTAGAAGGAGATATTGCTGAGGTGAAAAACCATCTAGCCCATTTGATTGATTATGCCATAAATTACTTTAAACATCTGATCAAAACCTATGGTAAAGGAAGGGAACGAAAATCTGAAATAAGGATCTTTGATGATGTTGATGCCAAAAAGGTAGTGGTAAGAAATCAGAAGTTGTATCTCAACCGAGCGGAGGGCTTTATTGGTACTTCGCTCAGAAAAGACGAATACTTGTGCGACTGTTCTGACATTGATGACATTATTGTCTTTACCAAAGAGGGAAAAATGCAGGTGGTAAGGGTAGACAGCAAGGTTTTTGTGGGCAAGGACATCATTCATGCGGCTATTTTTAAGAAAAACGATACCCGTACCATCTACAATATGATATACAAGGATGGTAAAAAAGGAAGCTCCTTCATCAAAAGGTTTGCCGTCAAGGGAATCACCCGAGATAAAGTATATGAAATGACGCAGGGCTCTCCGGGTTCGACCGTTTTGTATTTTACTGCCAATCCCAATGGCGAAGCCGAGGTAGTGACCATTCTTTTGAGAAATACCGGGAATGTCAAGAAGCTAAAATGGGATTTGGATTTTGCGGATCTACAGATCAAAGGCAGAGGGGTAAGAGGGAATACTGTGACCAAATACAACATCCTTCGGGTGGAACTCAAAGAAAAGGGGATGTCTACCCTCAAGCCAAGAAAAATCTGGTTTGATCCAACCATCAAAAGACTCAATACTGATGAGCGAGGAGAACTCTTGGGTGCATTTAAGGGGGAAGACAAAATATTACTGATCAATAAAGATGGAGATGCAAAGGTTGTCATACCCGAACTGTCCTTGCATTTTGACGATAAATTGATTTGTATTGAAAAGTGGAAGCCCAACAAACCAATTACTGCAGTCTACTTCGATGGAGAAAAACAGCGCTACTTTATCAAAAGATTCCTCATTGAAAGTGAATCAAAGGAAGACCGATTCATCAAACCCGAAGGAGAATTGATTTTCCTCAATACCGACTGGCGACCATTGATTACGGTAAACTTTGTCAAACCAAGAGACAAAGATCCCATCCCGCCCATGGAAATCAATGCCGAAGAATTCATTACTGTTAAAGGTTTTAAAGCACTTGGAAATCAACTGTCTCAACAAAAAATCAAAAACATAGAACTTAAGGAAGCCTTGCCCTATGACGATGAAGAAAAATCTGTTGAAGAAATCGAAGTCAACGATCAAGAGGAGTTGAGTGCGGACGATGATTCGCAAATCAAATTGAATCTATGATTGTTTGGGTTTCCCCCTTAGCTTCATATTGATAAATTCCACCCCCAACGAAAAAGTAATAGCGAAATAGAGATATCCTTTGGGGATTGATCCCACTT
>CAJXEG010000147.1 GCA_913052425.1 uncultured Flavobacteriaceae bacterium
CGATTTCCCACTTCCAATACCTCCAGTAAGACCAACAATTTTCATTTTCGAATCAAATAATCCACTTTTTTGGGTTTCCACCTTACATTGCTCACTCCCTTTGGTTCTCTTTCCAAAAGCACATCTAAAGTATTTTTTTCAATCCTTTGGGCTTGATTAAAATCGCAGCTGAACTTGAAGTCACCCGCTGTAATTCCCTCCGCCTTGTCAATTAAAACCAAAAAGGTAACTTTTAACGATTGAGGAAATAATTTGATGGCCAACGAATCCGGTAAGTTTTTGATGTTTATAAAAGCTTCTATGGATTTTTCTGTAAAGCGTTTGACGCTTGTTTTTATCATAACACTTTCGGTTTCATATTTTATTTGATCCACTGCTAAAAGCTTGACATTTTCATCGATATCATCATCAACATTCTCCTCAAGGAAAGGTTCAATAGACAATCCCTCCAACGTATTTACTTTTTGGGATGGCCCGAAAACCCATACACTGTCGGGCCGGATCACCCACTCCCCTGATTGAGCATATCCGGGTTTAAAATTGATTTTATCAGGAGGTGTTACAGGAATTTTCATCCGCTTCAACGAACCATAGGAAAAAGTCAAATAAGGAGGAGAGATCAGATTAAGTCTTGCATTTTGATATAACTGTTGTTGTAGGCTGAACTTTTGACCCATGAGGTCGATCTTAGCAACATTACTACTGTAGTCGGCATTTTCGATCGAGACATCAATTTCGTTTTTAAAAAAGTGATAGATCAACAGTTCAAAACCACTGGCTGTGATATCGGCCTTCACTTTTGCCTCTAAATCCTGATCCAAAACAATTAAATCGGGAGTATTGACAAAGTTGACTTCGAATTCAACGGAGGAACTGTAGGTATTTGAAAGTTTGGTAATGATCCAAAACAGGAGGGAGAGTGCAAAAAAAAATGAAAAGAACCTTAATCTCTTTTTTCCTGGAAATCTTAATCTGAAATATTCAAAATTTCGCTGCATTTTTATCATTCATGATCCTATCGGAAAAATTATTGGCCTTTTTCCAGGGCATCGATAATTTCTTGACTGACTCCAACATTTGAAAATCCTCCATCGTGAAAAAGATTCTGAAGGGTTACTTTTTTGGTGTAATCAGAAAACATCATAATGGTGTATTGGGCGCAATCTTCAGCAGAAGCATTTCCTAAGGGGGAAGTCTGTTCGGCATAATGTAAAAATCCATCCAATCCCTTAACCCCTTTACCGGCTGTGGTCAATGTGGGTGATTGAGAGATGGTATTGACCCTCACTTTTTTATCTTTCCCAAAGAAGTAGCCAAAACTTCTCGCTATGGACTCCAAATAGGCTTTATTATCGGCCATGTCGTTGTAGTTGGGAAAAGTTCTTTGAGCAGCGATATAGGACAGGGCTATGATACTACCCCAAGGATTCATGGCATCTTTTTTATAAAGCGTCTGCAACAGCTTGTGAAAAGAAACAGAGGACACATCCCAACCTTTGGTCATCCAGTCGTGGTTTAGGTCAGTATAATGTCTGCCTTTTCTCACATTTACGGACATTCCGATGGAGTGCAAAACAAAGTCTAACTTCCCGCCCAAATGCGATATGGACTGATCGACGAGATTTTCCAAGTCATCCATTTTCGTAGCATCTGCGGGAATAACAATACTGCCTGTTTGCTCAGCCAAGTCATTGATGGCTCCCATCCTCATGGCAACCGGTGCATTGGTCAATACGAATTCACCACCAGCTTGCTTGACAGCCTCTGCAGTTTTCCATGCAATGGATTGATCATCTAATGCACCAAATATGATTCCTTTTTTACCTTCTAAAATTTTATGAGACATGGGTTATGCTGTTTAATTTGTTTTTAAAGATACAGTTAATTGAGTAATTGTTTGGCATGGTCTAGGGCAGTTCGTGTCAATTCTTCTCCCGAGAGCATTTGAGCCAATTCTTTTATTCTTTCGTCTTGATTTAATTCTTTGAGTTTGGTCATGGTGGTGTTGCCCCTTACCTCTTTATAAACCAAAAAGTGTTGTTTTCCCTTGGCAGCCACTTGTGGCAGGTGAGTAATAGTAAATACCTGCATATTTCCCGACATATGAGCCATGATGTTGGCGATCTCATTGGAGACTGCTCCGGAGACCCCCGTATCAATCTCATCAAATACAATACTGGGCAATTGTTTGAATTGGGATAAAATCGCTTTGATCGATAGCATGATTCTTGACATCTCCCCACCCGAAGCCACTTTCTTAATGGGTTTAAAATCAGAACCTAAATTAGCAGAAAACAAGAAATCGATCTGTTCCTTTCCATTAGTTAAAAATTGATCTACTGAAGAGAGGTCAATCTTAAATCTGGCATTTTGCATGCCCATTTTGGAAATGATTTGCTCCATTTGATCACAGAGCTTGGGGGAAGCCTCTTTACGGTTGTCATGCAATTGTTTGGATAAACCCTCCAACAATTCTTCCAGTTCAATGAGCTGATCTTTTAAGGCCTTAATCTTTTGTCCGAGGTCTTGTGTTTCCTCAAGCTTTTTCTCAAGATGATCTCTCACTTGAATCAAATCCTCGATATTATCAACCTGGTGTTTTTGAAATAGACTTTGGATTTTGTCCCACCGACCGGAAAGTTTCTCCAATAGAGTGGGGTTACTTTCGAGCGTTTCCTGTTTGTTAATCAAATCATCCAATATGTCTTTCAACTCAATAGATAGGCTGTTGACTCTCTCTTGGAAAATACTCAGATTTTTGGATTTAGATGCAGCATCGTTGAGCAGCGCATTCAAACTGGCAAACTGCGTAAGCAGTCCTATTTGTTCCTCATCAATTAAGTGAATCCCTTGGGAAAGATACTGCTGTAGCGCCTCGACATTGGACAACTGATCAATCTCCTCCTCTAGTGGGGTCAACATATCGGGCGTTAAATCCTCACCAGCCAGTTCGTCGTACAAAAACTGGTTGTAATCTTGAATTTTGGCAGCATCCTCGTTGAGTGTCTTTAAACGGTCATACTCCTTTTGTATATTTTGATATTGGCGGAGTTTGTTTTTGTATTCTTTAAGAATGTCTTGATTTCCGGCTATGGCATCCAATACCAAAAACTGATACTCATTTTTGAACAGGGACTGGTTTTCTAATTGGGAATGCACATCGATTAAGACCTCACTCAGTCGGCCTAAAAGGTCAAGTTTTACGGGGGTGTCATTGATAAATGCTCTCGATTTTCCACTGGGAATAATTTCTCTCCTCAATAGGGTTTCCACCTCATAGTCAAGTCCCGACTCCTCGAAAAATCCCTGAAGATTGTACTTGTCAATCAAAAAACTGGCCTCAATGACACATTTTTTTTCATTGTCTTTCAATACACTTAGGTCTGCTCTTTTGCCCAAAACCAAACCCAGCCCCCCCATAAGAATGGATTTTCCAGCACCCGTCTCTCCCGTAATACAGGTCATACCTGTATCGAAGGATATATCCAAATGCTCAATAAGAGCGTAATTCGAAATCTTTAGACTGGTGATCAATCTTAATTTTTAATGCGGTTAGGTATCAAAGATACTTGAGAAAAAAAATAATTTCAAAAAATGAAACTATTTAATTTGTTTCCA
>CAJXEG010000148.1 GCA_913052425.1 uncultured Flavobacteriaceae bacterium
TCTTTCAAAATAATAAGAATTGTTTGATCTTTGCTGCAGATCCATCGTATATGTCAACCGTAAAACCATCCATACCCAAAGGAACTCGTGATTTTTCTCCTGTGGTTTTGTCCAAGAGAAATTATCTGAAATCCCAGCTGACGGCTGCTTTTGAAAGTTTTGGATTTCAACCCATAGAAACACCATCATTTGAGCGCTCAGAGACTTTATTGGGTAAATATGGTGAGGAGGGAGATCGCTTGATTTTTAAAATATTAAATTCCGGAGATAAGGTAAAAAAGGCCGATTTGGAGGCATTGAAAAAAGGAGATTTGGGAAAATTTTCCGATTCATTGTCCCAAAAAGCACTTCGTTATGACCTCACTGTTCCTTTTGCTCGCTATGTAGCCCAATATCAAAACGACATAGTATTTCCTTTTCGACGTTATCAAATTCAAACGGTTTGGCGTGCCGATCGCCCTCAGCACGGTAGATTTCAGGAATTTTTACAATGCGATGCCGATGTGGTGGGCGAACGTTCTCTCTGGCATGAAGTGGAGGGGGTATTGCTTTATGATCGCGTTTTTTCTAAGCTTAACCTGAAAAGGGTTCAAATTCATCTCAACCACCGTAAAATTCTTGCAGGTATTGCGCAATGTATTGGGGCAGAGTCTCAATTGATAAATTTTACAGTGGCATTGGACAAGCTCAGTAAAATTGGTAAAGAAGGGGTCATCAACGAACTCCAATCCAAAGGATTTTCTACCGACGCCATTGAGCGTTTACAACCTTTTCTCTCTTTAAAAGGTGATTTTGAAACCCAATTATCTGCTGTTGCTCAAGCCCTTGAAGGAATTGAAATTGCACAAGAAGGAATTGAGGAGTTGAAATTTATCTACGGCCAATTGAATCGACAATCCCTAAAAGCCGTGTCCCTTTCATTTGATGTTACCCTAGCGAGAGGGTTGAATTATTATACCGGCTTGATACTGGAAGTCATGCCACCCGAGGGAATTAAAATGGGCTCCATTGGTGGAGGAGGTCGTTACGATAAGCTTACAGATTTGTTTGGTCTTAAAAATACCAGTGGATTTGGTATCTCTTTTGGATTTGATCGCATCTTCTTGGTTTTAGAGGAATTGAATTTATTTCCTGCTACATTGGATCACAAGACCCAACTGATGTTTTTGAATTTTGGAGATGATTCGGCCAGTTTTTGTTTTGACCAGCTTACAAAATTGAGAGATCAAGAGTTCCCTTGTGAGTTTTATCCCAAACCCGCCAAACTGAAAAAACAGTTGAATTATGCCAATCAACGTTCCATTCCTTATGTTGTTATTTTGGGTTCAGAAGAAATGCAAAAAAAAGTTTTTGTATTAAAAAATATGGTGAGTGGCGACCAAGAAGAACATCCGATTGCTCAAATGTTTAAAGTATTACAGGAATTGAATTAGTCGAGTTGTTCCATGGTCGGCTTTTGATATTTTTCAAAAGGTTGTTTAAGCAGACTTCCAATTTTAGTGTTTTTTACCACATCGGGGAATAAATCAACCCCATAGATAATTTTTTCCCTATCAAAATAGCTAAAGGTTCCCAAGAGCCTATCCCAAATGGAGAAGATGTTCCCGTAATTGGTATCAGTGTAGGGCAAACGGTAATGGTGGTGAATCTTGTGCATATCGGGAGAAACCAAAAAATAACTAATCCATCGATCAAATTTTTTAGGTAACCTAATATTGGCGTGACTGAATTGAGTGGATACCACCGACAAGGCTTGGTAGAACATGATAATACCGATTGAAGTGCCCAAGATAAAAACACCCAATAGCGTAAAGGAAAATCTCACAATACTTTCGAGGGGGTGATGACGGTTTGCAGTAGTTGTGTCCACATTGGGGTCACTGTGATGAACCAGATGAATCATCCACAAGGGTTTGATCCGATGTTCGGTATAGTGGGGAAGATAAGCGCCGACAAAATCCAACAGCAAAACACCTAAAATTACTTCAGTCCAAAGGGGTAAATCTGGAATCCACTGCAACAATCCAAAACTGATGTTGACGGTCCAATCGGACATACTCAACAGCAAAAAAGCCATGGATAAGTTTATAAGGATGGTGGTGAGGGTAAAAAAGAAATTGGGAAGGGCATGGTGCCATTTTTTATAATTGAATCGAACCAAAGGAAAGAGTCCCTCCAAAAACCAAAAAAAACTGATTCCCCCTACAATCAACAGGCCGCGGTGAAGGGAAGGAATATTTTCAAAATAATTTATGATCTCGTTCATTCAATCACTTGTTACCGTAAATCTAATTATTTTTTTAATATGATATTTGATTGCTCAATAAAGAGAAATAACAGATCCATACTGAACAGCATATTATTCCTCAGTGCTTACCTGCTCAACGTTTTTTTCAGGAGCTTCACCCAGATTGAAGCGTATTGCCAGTTCGTGTCCCTTTAGGTTGAGACCAGACAATGTCGCATTTCTATAGGTATCATATGCATAACCAATGGATATATTCTCTCCCAAACCTACGGATGCGAGGAATGAGAAAACAGAGCCTGATCTAAAAGAAATTCCGAGATCAAATTTGTTGAGATAAGAAACCCAACTACCAAAATCAATCGAATTGGGAAGGCCTTTGCCTTTCCTGTACATTAGATTGGGCCTGATCGAAAAATCTTCACTGATGTTGAATTGTGCTCCCCCAGCCAAGTATATATGGATTCTATCTCTGGATTGTATTTCAATATCTTCATCTCTTTTTGTGTTGAACATTCGGGGCATTGAACCAGAGAACCAAAACCCTCCCATTTTAAATAAAAAACCTACGCCCATATTGGGATTAAATCTGCTCAAGGATTTCTGTGCCGGATCAGGAATTTCCGAAAAACCCAGTAGAGGAGTAGGGTCGGCATTGTATGAATTCCCACCTCCTTTGATTCCTAAAAATATAACGCCATCATTGCTCAAAGTGAGTTTGTAAGAAAAATCAATGGTTAACATTGTTTGATTTTCTATAAAAATTTTATCCGAGATGATGGAGATTCCAAGCCCAACGTTATTGCTTCTCGAAAGGGAATAGGAGAGTCCTGTTGTTTTTGGACTGTCTTCAATGGTATTCCATTGATTTCTGGATGTAAGTGAAAAAACATGACTGCCCTCAGCTCCTGCATAAGCAGGATTAATCAAATTCATATTAAAATTGTACAGGGAGAGGTAGCCATCTTGTTGGCAAAAGAGAGCTAGAGGAAATAAAATAAACAGAAAACGTAAAATCATTTATTATCTAGCTAAATAGACAATACCCTGATAATCAGGATTTCCATTCCTATTAAAATCGATTAAATAATAGTAACTTCCCTCCGGAAGGTCTTCATTATTGAATTCTCCTGTCCAATTGTTTTGATAATTTACTTGATTAAAGATCAATTGACCCGATCTGTTGTAAATCCAAACTTCGTTGTCAGGGTAACGTATGAATGAGTCATCTGCCCACTCATCGTTTATGCCGTCCCCGTTGGGTGAGAAAAAGTCAGTTATTTTCAGTCCAATAGAGGCATAATCCTCACAAATGCTTTGTGGATCATTGGGATCAACACCACAACTGATTT
>CAJXEG010000149.1 GCA_913052425.1 uncultured Flavobacteriaceae bacterium
GACACCTCTAATATGGATGGAAAATCCCTGATGCCCATAATTTTAAATAAAAATGCTCCCTCCAATCATAAAGCTGGTTATTGCTGGGAGTTTAAATGGCGTAATGGATTAACCTGGGTAGCCCGAAAAGGGAAATGGAAATTATATTCAAATCCCTTTGATACCAGCAGGCGTGATTATACTTACTCAGAGGATTTTGTACTTTTTGATTTGGAAAGCGACCCTGGGGAATCCAACAATTTATATCGCCGAGAGCCAGAGGTAGTCGCGGAGTTAAAAGATTTATACAAAACATGGAAAAGTCAGCAGTAAAAAAGAATTTTTTACCCATAACCTTATTGATTCTGTTTTTTCTAAAAGGCAGTTTATTGCTCTGTCAGGAAACTCCAGTTGTAGAATCTGAAATTCCGAAATTGGTATATCCTAAGTACCGCAGGTGGATGTCACCCGACAATGCTGAGGTGGTAAGATTTAACAGCCCCAGCTTGCAGTGGCCTTCCAAAAAATTTCAAAAATTCGACGTCAGACTTTCCAGAGACAGCCTTTTTAGAGAGTCATTGTTTCAGATAAATGAGATTCCATTCTCAATTATCAATATACACAAAAGCCTTCCAGCGGGGGAGTGGTATTGGCAATACAAGGTCTCGGGTAAGGAATGGAGTGATTTTGCATCATTTACCGTCAATGATTCTTCAATAGATTTTGCTCCAGCAGGGATTGGAATTCTCATTAAATCCATACCTAAAACCCACCCTAGGGTTATGTTAAAAAAAGAGGATTGGTCGGCTTTGATGACAAAAGTAATGTCCTATAAAGAGCGGTATCATATTTTAGAGCGGGCGAATAATATAATCGGTAAGCGAATCCCTAGTGAAAGAGATGCAACAATTCAATTTGAGGGAAGAGATAAAAATGAGACAAATAAAATTAAGAAGAATTTTAGTAAAGTAGTGGGGTATGAATTTGGAAAATCACTAGAAACATTGACTCAAGCGTATGCATTAACGAAAGAGAAAAAATATTTTGATACTGCACTTTTGTGGATTCGCGAGGCGACCAGCTGGGATCCCGAGGGACTGACGCGAATTAATGACTTTGGGGACTCTTATATTATGGAATCTTTAGCACTGGCAGTAGATGTTTTTTGGGAAGAATTGGATATAATTGAGAGAAAAGCCATTCTTGAACAGGTGGCCGCACGTGCAAATGGTTTTTATGAAAAATGGACAAATTATTTGGAAAATCGAAACTCATCCATGCATGTATGGCAACACATACTCCACAGAATGTTTCTTACTTCACTGGCTACAATAGACGAAATTCCTGAAGCGGAAAAGTGGTTGACCTACATCTATGAATTGTGGCTAGCGCAGCACCCTAAAATGGCTGAAGAAGACGGCGCATGGTTTAACGGAACAGGTTACATGCGAATGAACGTTATGACCTTGTTGGACATCCCCATGAAATTAGGAGCCTACACAGGACAAAACTTTTTCAGAGCACCATGGTATAGTAATTTTATGAAGTGGCTTTTTTATGCTTACCCCCCTGGGGCCACCAGTGACGGCTTTTGCAATGACGGGAAAAAGTGGCCTATGCCCAATTTAGAATACGGAGCTTTTGCAGATGCTTTTTCTAGAATTACTGGCGATCCGATCGCCTTGCAATATTCAAAGGCCGTTTTTTCGAAATTGGATACCCTGAAGGCACCTTTAATTGATTTAGATTATACTGGAGGACCACTTGAAAAGGCGGTATTGTCAGATGATCAAGATTACGCATGGTTCAGGATCACCGAAGGATATGACATGCCGCATCCCTCAATGGATGAAAATATAAAGCTAAGTGATGCAGCTTTTTTTCCTGATGTTGGAGTGGCTTATTTTAATTCCAATCGAAAGAATATCGAAAATAATCTAAGGGTTTCCATCAAGAGTTCACCCATGGGACCTCTGGCCCATACCCATGCCGAGCACAATACTTTTAATATTGCGTATAAAGGAAAGCGATTGTTTTATAATTCTGGATACCGTCCATGGATGGGTGCTCCCCATACTATTGCTTGGTACAAACACACCCAAGGACACAACGGTGTTTTGGTCGATCAACAGGGACAACCCTATGATTCTGGAGCCTATGGCTTTATTCCCAGATTCATCGAAGGAAATCAGTTGATCTATGCCGTTGGGGACGCATCCCATGCATACCAAGCACACGAATTGTCACCAAAGGCTAGAAAAGACAATATTCCAAATGATATGGGGGTCAAGCACTTTAGAAGACATTACCTGCTTTTGAAACCCAATATCATTGTGGTTTATGACGAGATGGAGGCGTACAAACCAGTTGACTGGAGTTGGTTGATTCATAACTATCACGGTCTTAAAATAAACGATGAAGATCAGACTGTGGAAACCACCTATGAGGACCGTGGAGGAAAAGTCTCCCTTTATGGCTCCACTCCCTTGGACAGAGAAGTTACCAATCAGTTTTCAGTAGCGCCCAAAAACTTCCTGAAGAAAAAAGACGGCTATGGCAACTTACTTACCTATAAAAATCATTGGCATTTCAAAGCAACTACTCAAAAAAAACAAGATAAAATGCGTTATTTAGCCATTATACAAGTTAGTGATGACTTAAAGTATAAAGAAATATTGCAGATAGAGGATAGTGACGTATTTGAAATAGAGGGTTGGAAAATCAGTGCTCAAATGGATACAAATAAATCTGCTAAAATATCGATTGAACGTAAGGATGGAAAGCTAAAATTTTTATCCCATACTGGCAAGCTAGATAAATTTTCTAGGCTCACTGAAAATGTCAATGGAAAAACAGTTGTAAAAACAGCACAAGATCACTATCCTAAAAGTATAATTAACGCAGCAAAAAGATGAGAACATTTATAAGATTGTACACTGCACTTGGGGCACTTTTGTTTTTTTTAATCATTGGCTGTGGTCCAACACCAGAGAAAGATCCCCCCCTCAATGTATTGATGATTAGTGTAGATGATCTCAACGACTGGATTGGGGTTTTAAAAGCTAACCCGAACGTAAAAACACCAAATATTGATCGCCTGGCCCAAGAAGGTATTTTGTTTACAAATGCGCATTGTCAAGCGCCCATATGTGGACCCTCACGCGCCTCATTGCTATCAGGACTGAGACCCTCTACTACTGGAATATACGGACAGATCAAAGACCACAATCTTAGAAAAGGGAATCCATCAATGAAAACGGTTCGATTTTTACCCCAATACTTTAAAGATCACGGCTATAAAACCCTCGGTGTTGGGAAAATTTTTCACAATCATGCTCCGGAGGGAGTTTTTGACGAGTCAGGGGGGAGGATACAAGGTTTTGGGCCCCTTCCTGAAAAAAGAATAAAGTGGGACAAGAAGGGTACTTCTACGGACTGGGGCGTGTATCCGAGTCAAGACAGCTTGATGTATGATTACAGCTATGCCCAATGGGCGGAAAAACAATTGAAAAAAAGTCACAATCGTCCCTTTTTCATGGCCGTCGGATTCATTCGTCCACATGTTCCCTGGTATGCCCCAAAACAATGGTTTGATCTTTATCC
>CAJXEG010000150.1 GCA_913052425.1 uncultured Flavobacteriaceae bacterium
CACTGACCGACTACCGATCAGACGAATTGAAAGAAATTATAAAATTGAGGTCGAAACCTACCGATGTCAGACCGATTTCACACGCTACCTTTTACTGGAACAGCGAGAATTTCACCTTTCAAAGACCCAACTTTTATTCTTCAGTCAGAATGTATTCCTCCCGAAACATGAACATGGAGAGTCCCTACAACAGTGAGGGATTATTGAATCATCACAGAGGTGATGGTGCCAACCACATTTATGTCCATGGGAATGAATACGATGACATTTCACCTGTTTTGGACTATCAGAAAATTCCCGGAACGACGGTTATACAAAAAAATCAATTGCCCCATCATCGTGAAATTAAAAAACTGGGCTTGACTGATTTTGTGGGTGCCACAACCGATGGACGCTATGGAGTTGTAGGTTTTGATTTTAAAAGTATACATGATCCATTGGTGGCCAGAAAATCATGGTTTTTCTTTGATGACCAATATGTGTCTATGGGTTCCGGTATTTCTGCAAAATCCAAAAATGAGGTCTGTACCACCATCAATCAATGCCATTTGAATGGGGAGGTAAATGTTTCCACAAAAGGAAATCAGCTCAATATAGAAAAGGGTTTGAAGACTTTTGAGCAGGTGGATTGGATTCATCACAATGGAGTTGCCTATTTTCCCTTAAGCCCACAAAAAATTAATATTCAAAATGAAAAAGTAAGTGGTAGATGGTGGAGCATCAACAAGCAAATTGACTCTCCAAAGGATAAGGTCAACAAGGACGTATTTAAAGTTTGGTTCAATCACGGTCCAACTCCCGACAATGCTTCGTATACCTATATCGTAAGGCCGAACACCCTTTTGGATGAATTGAAACAGGGAAACCACCTCAATCCCATTAAAATTTTGTCCAACACCCCCTATTTACAATCTGTTCATCATACTAAGCTGAATCTAATCCAAGCTGTTTTTTACAGAGCAGATCAGTTGATTTTAGGGGAGGACTTAAAAATTCTAGCTACAGCTCCCTGTATCGTTATGTTTCAAATGAATGAAAATGAAGAGATTGAAAGAATTACAGTGAGCGACCCCAACAGGAAATTGTCCGCATTACTTCTGAGGTTATCTAAAAAATTTGAGATAAAGGGAGAAAATTTTAAATCAAGATGGATGGCAGAAGAAGGTTTTACCGAATTTATTATAGACCTGCCTCAGGAAGGATTTTCCGGTCAGTCGGTATCTGTAAAGATCAATTAATATATTTAATTGCTATTATTTTTTCTACTTTAACAACCTTAACATGGGTAAGTAAACCTTGATCTATTTTAGCTTTCAAAAAACAAGTTTCTTTTTTAGATTGGGGAAGTATACAATCTGTCTTTTGTTTTGCAGTGTTGAAATTATTCTAAAACAAATCTTACGGTTTTTAAATCCCTTTGCCATTTGTTGATGTTACAATAATATCAATGATCCCCTCATGGGTAAGGTGGTAGACAAGACGGATAATGTCTGATTCAGGATTGGGGTAGTTTTGATATAGTATGTATCGGTCTCCTTTTTTGACATTATGACCGTTTACGATTAATGTGAATTCGGTCGAAGTTTTTCCGGCATTGTAAGATGATACAATAGCCAGTTTCTATTTACCGGGCAATAGGTTGGCCTCCCACATTATGATCCCCGTAATGGGATCAATGGATATTCTTTCATCGTTTTTTCCTTTTTTTGAAAAACTTCCTTTTTCTCAATTCCAAGAGATTTTGGGTGGCTGAGTTGTTCCACTTTCGTGTATGAAGATGGTTTTTGTTGTTTGGGGATAAGTAATTATAAATGACCTAGTTTAGTTGTAAATATTATCCAAGGGTAAAGTAATGAGTAATTGATTTTTCACAATGGAAAAATAATAAAGCTAAATTAATACATTTAATAGAATTTTAAAAAGGTTCATTTATCATCAAAAGGGTTGAATCTCCATAAAAGGAAGTAAAAACCTTACTAAATGAATTTGTGATTAATTCTCAAATGGAGATTGAGAATTTAAAAAATAATCTTTGATTGTAGCGTGTATCCTCAAGGGTTTTCGAATGACAGGATCAATATAACACCATTGTGTTTTACAGCGAACTAACAATTGATTGCTGTTATCGTCAAAAAACTCCACCACACGTGTGGACAGTGGTCCACGAACTTCTTTGACATGGGTTTCAACCCTTAAGGTGTCCCCCAAAAAAGCACCCAGTTTGTAGGTGACCTCATGGTTTCTTACCATCCATACTGCAGAAGGCTTAGAGATCAAGGGCTTTATCTTTTGCCAATGAGCTTTGGCTATTTCTTGTGCCCAATACAAATACTGAACATTGTTGACATGATTTAGGTCGTCCAGATGTTCTTTTGTGACCTGATGCTTAAGGATAAATCGATGACTCATTCTTTGGGGAGAATTTTAACTTCAAATAATTTACTCCAATTTTTTCCTGTAACAAAAAAAGTTTTTCTTTTGGGGTGGTAGGCTATACCATTGAGTACATCCAAATTGGAGACTTGTTCGACTTTACTTTTTAATCCCGAAAAATCAATTACCCCCTCAACCGCACCACTTTGTGGATCGATGATGATGCCTACTTCTTTTTTGAATTGGTAGGTGTTGGCATAAATTTTTCCGTCTACCCATTCCAATTCATTGATCTTTTTTAGGGCGTTTTTGTCGGTCATCACCTGTATCCTATCCGTTTCTTTTTGGGTCTGAGGATCCAAAACCCAAATTTGATGTGTTCCATCGGACTTGTATAGCCTTTGGCCGTTATTACAGAGTCCCCAGCCTTCTTTACTTTTTTGATAGGCAAAAGAGCGTTCCATTTTAAGTTGGTCGGGCTGGTATTGAAAACCCATGTTGCCCTGCCAAGTAAGCTGGTAGAGTTTGTCGTTTAAAATGGAAATGCCTTCCCCAAAATAAACTTGATCCAAAGCAACTTTTTGGAGTACCTTTCCGGTTTTAAAATCAACTTTGCGTAAACTGGATTTCCCCTTAAGTCCTGTGCTTTCATATAAGGTGTCGCGGTAAAACTCCAGCCCTTGGGTGTAAGCGGTTTTGTCGTGTGGGTATTCATTGAGAATGGTATAGGTGTAAAGTTTTGGTTTTGAGGGAGAAACAATGGTGATCTTTTCTTTGTATTCTAATTTTTTTCCGGAAAGGTATACGGAGGCTGTTAGATCGTAAATCCCCAATGACTTGATGTTCAAAGGTTGAACATCACTGATTTTTATACCACCCAAATGGTAAACTACCGAATCAATGGGGTGATTTTTTTTATTAACAATATTAAATTTCAGCGTATCATTGGGTGTGAATTTTTTACTTTTCTCCACAACACTCAGTCTAAAATCTTTTGTGATATCAGCATTACACTTGAGCAAAAGCAAGGACAGTAGTAAAATCCAAATTTTCATTTCTTAAGAGTATATATTGTGTTTAAAATTAAGAATTTAAAATAATTGTCGAACGCTCCAAACCTATTATATTTGCTATGGGCAAGTCCTGCACAACCAGCTCCTGCCGAATCCCCCCAGGGCGGGAACGCAGC
>CAJXEG010000151.1 GCA_913052425.1 uncultured Flavobacteriaceae bacterium
GGCCTTTTTTGAGATCCATTTTACAAAAAAAGTGAATTAAACCATTGGTGAGCATAAGGTAGTCACTTTTTAATACAGTATTGTATCGCGCAATTTGATCGAATGTTTTTTGGGTCAAATTTACGGTAGGGGCTTTGCATTCGACAAGAACCGCAATGGAGAAGTCAGGCTTGAAGACTACCAAGTCGTATCGTTTTTCGGTATTATTGATGTTCAATTTCTTTTCCACCTGTATAAAACCCAGAGGAACATTTTTGATTTTCAACAAAAATTGAATACAATGTTGACGCACCCATTCTTCAGGGGTTAAAACCAGCCATTTTTTTCTTATGGGGTCGAATATAAAGGTTTTATTTTCCTTACTTTTAAACGAGAAATCGAAATCGGGAAAATTGAGTTTTTCCATGATGCAAAATTGCATATAATTTTTTAGGATGCAGGAATTTAATCAGCTAATGTCTTCCATTAATAGAGGAGATTACAAACCCTTTTATTTATTATCAGGAACAGAGCCCTATTTTATAGACCGTCTTGAGGCTAAAATCACAGAGAAATTAACAGACGAAGCCTCCCGATCTTTCGATTATTCATTGTTTTACGGCAAAGAGGTAGCACCCCGCCAGATCATTGAAACCGCCAAACGATTCCCACTTTTGGCCACACATCATTTGGTAGTGGTCAGAGAGGCGCAGCATTTGGACATATCTACCGATTTGATTGCCGAATACCTCTCACAGCCTCAAACACAAACGGTTATTGTCTTCTGTTTTAAATACAAAGCTTTTGACAAAAGAAAAAAGCTATACAAAGCTGCCAAAAAGGTAGGGGCGCTGTTGGAAACCAAAACTTTGTACGACAACCAGGTGGGGCAATGGATTGCTGATCGCTTGCAGGCGGCTCAGTTTAAAATTGATGCCAAAGCCCTTCAAATTTTGGCCGAAGCGCTAGGTAACGATTTGAGTAAAATTGAAAAAGAAATTGGGAAGTTAAAAATCGTTTTGGATGAAAATACCCAAATCACTGCTGAGCTCATAGAGCTGCATGTGGGTTTCAGTAAAGATTACAACAACTTCGAACTTTATAAAGCCGTTGCTAAGCGTGATTTTCACCAATGCTCTAAAATCGTCAAGTATATGGCCGATAACCCAAAAAACCACCCTTTGGTACTGACCATTTCAGGCTTCTATAACTTTTTCAGAAGGGTGTTGCTGTATCATGGTTTGGGAGATAAATCAAAAGCCGCTGCTTTGTTGGGGGTCAATCCTTACTTTGTCAGAGACTATGAGCAGGCTTGCAGGAAATTTAGTCTTAAGCAGGCCAGCAAGGCCATCACATTGACATTAGAAGCTGATTTGAAAAGCAAAGGGGTAGGGGTTAAGTCAGGAGATCCGTATGGTATACTTCAGGATCTACTGGTCAAGGTTTTTGCCGCTTGAGATCAAAGCAAACGAAATTGATTGGGATTGTTTTCGTGCATCATTTGGTAAACACATTCAAATATATCCTCGGCAGAGGGTTTTGAAAAATAGTCCCCGTCTTCGGCATATGCAGGACGATGTTCTTTAGCCGAGAGTAACTTGGGTTGGCTGTCCAAAAGAGGGTAGACGTTTTGTTCTTCCAATAGTTGTTGTAAAATATAGGCCGATGCTCCCCCCGGCATGTCCTCGTCTATGATAAGCAAACGGTTGGTCTTTGCTATGCTTTGTCTAATTTCTTTTTCCTTGTCGAAAGGGATCAGTGTTTGTACATCGATTACCTCCGCGCTGATATCATAACCTTCCAGTTTTAGGGCTACTTCATGGACAATCCTCAAGGTGGATCCGTAGGAAACCAAGGTGATATCAGTTCCTTCTTTTAACACTTCAATTTTACCGATGGGTAAACAGTATTCTCCCAGGTTTGAAGGGAGTTTTTCTTTGATTCGGTAACCGTTGAGGGACTCTATGACAACTGCAGGTTGATTAGCTTTGAGTAAAGTGTTGTAAAATCCGGCGGCTTGGGTCATGTTTCGGGGGACTAAAAGTTGTATGCCCCTGATCAAATGGATCAAACCGGCCATGGGAGAACCCGAATGCCAAATGCCCTCCAGTCGGTGGCCTCTTGTTCTGATGATCAGAGGTGCCAACTGTCTTCCTTTGGTTCGATAACTGAGTGATGCCAAATCATCACTTAAAACCTGAATACAATAGAGTATATAATCCAAATATTGAATTTCTGCAATGGGTTTCAACCCACGAATAGACATACCAATTCCTTGTCCCACTATCGTGGCTTCTCTTATTCCGGCATCGGCAACCCTTGTATCACCGTATTTATCCTGTAATCCTTCTAAACCTTGGTTGACCCCTCCAATTTTTCCACTGTCCTCTCCAAAAATGATCAAACGGTCTTCGTTTTTGAGCAATTGGTCAAAATTATCTCTCAAAATAATCCTTCCGTCTACCATAGGGGCGTCAGTTTGATATTTTGGGGGAACCGATTCAACATGGTCAGTTCCGTTGATCCCTTCACTAAAAAGGTGGGAGGAGTATTTTTCCTGCAAAATGTCTTTGATGTCTTTTAACCACTTTTTAAAAGATTCCGTGTTTTTGATCTCGTTTTTGACCAGTAGGGGGAATGTTTTCCTGGCAGTGGCAATTACATCGTGAAAAAAGAGTTCTGTTTTTTCATTTAAATTTTTGTGAAGGATTTTTAATTCCACATCGTTGTTGGATTGTGTCATAAATGCTTCCAAAAATTCATTGAGCTGATCTCTTTGACTAAAAATGGGTTTTTGGTAGGCTTTCCAGGCTTTGTTTTTGGCCTCCTTGACTTGAGTCTTAATTTCGGATTCTATTTTATTGAGGGATTCTTCATTCGATATTCCATTGGAAATAATCCATTCTCTGAACTTTAAGTTACAATCGTGTTCCTTTTCCCATTGGAGCCTTTGCTTGGACTTATACCTTTCATGAGAGCCGGAAGTAGAGTGTCCTAGGGGCTGTGTAAGCTCTGTAACGTGAACCAAAACAGGAATGTGCTTTTCACGAGCAATTTTGGAGGCGTAAGTATAGGTCTTGATCAGTGATGAATAATCCCACCCTTTGACATTCAAAATTTCAATTCCCATATCGTCTTCTCTGGCAAAACCACTCAAGACTTTGGAGATGCTTTCCTTAGTCGTTTGTTGTTTGTTGTCTACAGAAATCCCATAACCATCATCCCAAACACTCATCACCATAGGGATTTGTAATACCCCCGCTGTGTTGATGGCTTCAAAGAATAAGCCTTCGCTGGTACTGGCGTTTCCGATGGTTCCCCAAGCGATTTCATTTCCATTATTGGAAAACTTCTTGGCTTTTTTGATTTTTGTGTTCCTGTATATTTTAGAGGCTTGAGCCAGGCCAATCAAACGGGGCATTTGGGCGGCTGTAGAGGAAACATCCGAAACGTGATTTTTGGTAAGGGTCTGGTCGAGCCAAAGCCCTTTTTCATCGATCAGCTTATTGGAAAAATGACCGACCATTTGTCTGCCGGCAGACATGGGTTCGTTTTCGATATCTGGATGGGCATAGA
>CAJXEG010000152.1 GCA_913052425.1 uncultured Flavobacteriaceae bacterium
GTAATGCCTTCTTCATTGTACTTCCCTCCGGTGGTTTCAATATCTAAAATGGCATACATGATCAGTAGTTTCGGGGTCCAAAAATTTTACTGCCCACACGGATCATATTACTGCCCTTTTGGAGGGCAGTGGGGTAGTCCCCACTCATGCCCATCGACAGGATTTCCAGTGGAATGTTTTGTTTTATCAATTGATCGTATAAGCCTTTTAGCCCTTCGAATTCCTTGGCAATCTGGTTTTGATCCTCGGTGAATGTTGCCATTCCCATCAGTCCTTTGATTTGGACATGGGGGAGTTCTTTGGCCCTTTCAATCGCTTGCTGACATTCTTCGACCGACAAACCAAACTTACTTTCCTCCTCGGCGATTTGGATTTGAAGCAGACAATCAATAATGCGGTTGTTTTTTTGGGCTTGTTTGTTGATCTCTTTTAATAGTTTCAGGCTGTCTACACCATGGATCAAACTGACATAGGATGCCATATACTTAACCTTATTGGATTGTACATGCCCGATCATATGCCATTGGATGTCTTTGGGGAGTTCCTCATGCTTGAGGGTCATGTCTTGGATCTTGTTTTCTCCAAAAATCCTTTGTCCGGAATGGTAGGCCTGCATGATCTGCTCATTGGATTTGGTTTTTGAAACAGCGACCAGTTGGACGTAGTCCGGGATGTCTTGCAGTAGGGTAGTGATGTTTTCCGCAATGTTCATGGGGTAAAGATATTGAAAAGTAAAAGCATAAACACCTAATAAGGCTTTGGATTTTCATGTTTTTACAAGCAGGATTATGGTGTTTTTTATATTGAATGGTCAAAATAAAACTCACTATCCACCCTTCCTTCAGTTTTGTTGAATTATGAGTATTTGAATTCAAAAAATCAAAGTATCCAATGCATGAGTTGAACCCATTGATCGTCTTTGAAAAAAAATCACTATTGAAAATTATTTAGACAGTCATTATGTTCACCGAAACAGTTGGTTGCGGGCTGCAGTTTTGGGGGCCAATGACGGTATCATTTCCATATCGAGTTTGGCCATAGGGGTTGCGGCAGCGAGCAGCACTCGGGAGCCTGTAATTTTAGCTACTGTAGCCGGATTGGTGGCCGGGGCCCTGTCTATGGTCGCGGGAGAATATGTTTCTGTAAGTTGCCAAAGAGATACTGAAAAGGCAGATATCTAAAGAGAAAAACAAGAGTTGGAGCAAATGCCTGAAGAGGAACTCCAAATGCTGGCTCAGATCTATGAAAAAAGAGGAATGAAAAAAGAAACGGCACTTCAGGTAGCTCAGGAATTGACCGCTGCCGATGCTTTGGGCGCTCTTATACACGACGAGAACTGGGGGTTAATGAGATCAGTGAAGCCCGGCCCACTCAAGCTGCTTTAGCCTCCGGAGCGGCCTTTATTGTTGGAGGACTGATGCATATTTTAGTGGTGCTATTATTTCCTTTTGCAGGTTTGGCGAATTGGCTTTATGAATTGACTACTTTTTTTCTTATCGTCTTAGGGATCGTTGCTGCTAAAACAGGGGGATCAAAGGTTTGGAAATCCATGCTCAGAATTGCCGTTTGGGGAAGCATCGCCATGGGTTTATCGACGGGATTCGGATATCTTTTTGGAGTGAATGTATAAACCATATTAGGGATTTATTATCTGGAGATAGCTTAAAACCCTGCCATTTAATTGCAGATACTTAAGTTTCTAGAAATTTTAATAGCTAATATCAATTAACGAATATCAAATAATCAAGTAGATGATAACTGCTTTGCTTGTTGATTAGGTCGAAATTCTAAAATCGTTAATCGGAGTTCATTATTCAAAAACCCAGAATAGGAATTTCATTCCTGATATGTATAACTATGGATTTTTAATCCATGGTGGTTTATTCATAAGCCTGAATCACCTGATAGGCCAAATCCAGAGCTGCGGTTCCGTTCTCTAAGCTCACAATGGGTTCCTTTTGGTTATTGATGGCCTGAGCAAAGGTTTCCAGTTCATCCAGTATGGCGTTGGAATCTTCTATGGGCGGATTTTCAAAATAGATCTGTTTTTTTTCTCCCTCGGCATTTTGCAGGATCATGGCAAAGTCTTCGGGTTTTTCGGGCGCTGCTTTCATTTTGACGACCTCCACGCTTTTCTCCAAAAAGTCAACGGCGATGTAGGCGTCTTTTTGAAAGAAACGTGTCTTACGCATTTTTTTCAGAGAGATCCTACTGGCGGTGAGGTTGGCCACACAGCCATTTTCAAATTCGATTCGGGCATTGGCAATGTCGGGAGTACTGCTGATCACCGCAACACCGGAAGCTGAAACACTTTTGACTTTTGATTTGACGATGCTTAAAAGGATGTCTATGTCGTGGATCATCAGGTCTAAAACCACCGGAACATCGGTTCCTCTGGGATTGAATTCAGCTAAGCGATGGGATTCGATAAACATGGGGTGGGTAATGGAGTCTTTGACCGCTTTAAAGGCAGGATTAAACCGTTCTACATGGCCTACTTGTCCCAACACTTGATTTTCTTTGGCTATTTGGCTGATCTCTTTTGCCTCGTCAAGACTGTTGGTAATGGGTTTTTCGATAAAAATGTGTTTGCCTGCACTGATGGCTTTTAGGGCCATTTGATGGTGGTATAGGGTAGGGGTGACGATGTCGATCATGTCACAGGCATCGATTAGATCGGCTGCACTTTTGAAAAAGGTAAATCCTTTTTCTTTAGCCAAAGCTTTTGCGTTTTTGGTGTCGGTATCATAAAAGCCTACCAATTGATAATACTCGGAGGCCTCTAACAAACGCAAATGAATTTTACCCAAATGTCCTGCACCCAAAACGCCTGCTTTTATCATAGCATTTATTTTTAATCAAAAGTACCATCTTTTTCTGATTTTTTTGGGGAAGTAATTACATTTGTCCACATGACCGATACCACCAAGCATCAAGGGCAAAGAAGGCAGTTAATTAAGTTGTTAGAGAAAAAAGGGATTCAAGACAAAGGGGTTTTGGCTGCCATGGGTAGTGTTCCCCGTCATTGGTTTATGGATCCGGGTTTGGAAGGCTATGCCTATCAGGACAGGGCTTATCCCATTGCTGCCGATCAAACGATTTCACAACCCTATACTGTTGCTTTTCAGACCCAATTGCTGGAGCTCCAAAAAGGGGATAGTGTTTTGGAAATAGGAACAGGATCGGGCTATCAAACGGCAGTTTTATTGGCCTTTGAAGGAGTCAAGGTATACACCATAGAACGCCAACAGGAATTGTTTAAAAAAACGGCTTTACTTTTCAAAAAAATAAAATTGCGACCCAAAAAAGTAATTTTTGGGGACGGTTACAAAGGTTATCCTGAAAAAGCCCCTTTTGACACCATCATTGTGACTGCCGGAGCACCCGAAGTTCCCAAAGCACTGTTGGAGCAGCTGGTAGTGGGGGGACGTCTGGTGGTACCATTGGGCAATAAAGAGCAGATCATGACCCGTTATACCCGAATAAGCGATAAGGAGTTTGACCGCCGGACTTTTGGTAATTTCCGATTCGTTCCTCTTCT
>CAJXEG010000153.1 GCA_913052425.1 uncultured Flavobacteriaceae bacterium
AAAAGAAACTAAACCGATTGATGGAACCGAACTTACCGACGATCCATTGTATGAACATTATGCATTCCATGCCGATCCGGGACAAGAACCCCTAAGGGTAGACAAGTTCCTGATGAATCGCATTGAAAATGCCACTCGAAATAAAATCCAGCAAGCCGCAAAAGCAGGCGCCATTATAGTCAACGAAAATGTTGTAAAATCCAATTATAAGATTAAAGGAGGTGACCGGGTCAAGGTGGTATTTTCTCACCCCCCTCACGAAAACCTATTGACCCCCGAAGCCATGGATTTAGACATTGTCTATGAAGACGATGATTTGATTATTGTCAACAAAAAAGCGGGGATGGTGGTTCATCCTGGATATGGAAATTACAGTGGAACTTTGATCAACGGTTTGTTGCATCATTTTGAGCAATTGCCCGTGAATTCGAGTAATCGACCTGGTTTGGTGCATCGTATTGACAAAGATACCAGTGGGCTGTTGGTCATTGCCAAAAGCGATCAGTCCATGGCCGATTTGTCCAAGCAATTTAAAGACAAAACTTCCTCCAGAAAATACATTGCTTTGGTTTGGGGTGATGTCAAAGAAGATCAAGGTACCATTGAGGGGTACATTGGCAGGCATCCCCAAAACCGACTTCAAATGACGGTTTTTCCCGATGCCAGTTCTGGAAAAATGGCCATCACACACTACACTGTGGTTGAGAGGTTGGGTTATGTGACCTTGATCGAATGTCGTTTGAAAACAGGGAGAACCCACCAAATTCGTGCGCACATGAAATCCATTGGACATACTTTGTTCAACGACGCCCGCTACGGTGGGGATAACATACTCAAAGGAACCACCTTTACCAAGTACAGGCAATTTGTCCAAAATTGTTTTACCCTTTTGCCGCGTCAAGCACTTCATGCCAAAACACTGGGGTTTGAGCATCCCTCCCAAAAAAAATGGATGGATTTCGAAGCCCCCTTGCCAGAGGACATGAAACTGACCATTGACAAATGGAGAAATTACGCCCAGCATAAGCATTTCTGATCCTCTTATCAGTCCAAGCAATTCTTTTGAATTGGTTTTCAGGCGAATTCCTCATAAATTTGAAAAAAAGTCGAATATGAAAATGTTCATCTCACCGGCAAAATCACTCAATTTTGAGTCGAATTTACCCACCGAAAAAAATTCAAATCCCTGTTTTCTGGCAGAGGCCAATCACATCAATGAACTGCTGAAGGAGAAAACCTCGGCCGAGCTTTCGCAATTGATGAAAATCTCTGAAAAACTTGGGAACTTGAACTGGGAAAGGAATCAAAACTTCAAAACACCATTCAACAAAGAAAATGCCCGCCCTGCAGTTTACACTTTTGATGGTGAAGTATATACAGGATTGGATGTTTATACCCTTCCCTTGGAAAAAATTAAATCACTCCAAGACAGTCTCAGGATATTGTCGGGACTCTATGGTGTTTTAAAACCTTTGGATCTTATCCAACCCTATCGACTGGAGATGGGGACAAAATTCCCCATCGATAAAAACAAAGATCTCTACGACTTTTGGAGGCAAAAAATCACCACTTTCATCAATGATGAATTGGAGGAAAACGAGTTGTTCGTTAATTTGGCTAGCAACGAATACTTTTCGGCCATAAACACCAAAGTACTCAAGACAGATGTGATCACGCCTCAGTTTAAGGACTTTAAAAACGGTACTTTGAAAATAATCTCCTTTTATGCCAAAAAAGCCAGAGGAATGATGGTGCGCTATTTACTGGAAAAGGAAAAGGTTACCGCCGATACGCTATTGGGTTTTGATTATGGTGGCTATGCCTACAGTGAAGAACATACCGAATCTCCATTATCTCCCGTGTTTATCAGATAAGTCAGAGCAAGGAGGGGTCGATACCCATTACATGGCTTTTGATGTATGACTCCAAAAATTCTTGATCCAAATCGTCTCCTCCCTTCAAATCAGCAGAAAAGATTAATTCCCTATGGTCGAGTTCTAGATACTGCTTTAGCATGGGTATGGATTTGGGGGCATAACTGTAATGCCAAGGTTCGTATTTAAAACCGCTTCTGTTTTCATCTCTGGTATAGGGCAGTAGGAAGCCATAGTCCTGGGCATGGGTTTCCATCCATTCCCTCAAAGTATTGTAGGGGCCGTTGTCGTGAAATTTTTGGGTAAGCAAAACATCACCCTCTTGAGGGGGGCCTGCATCAATGATGTCAATATCAGTACCCCAATGATGGCGCGAGGTACCGGGAAGTGTTGAGTATTCAATGATTTTTCTGATCGCCCCTCCGTCCTGTATCCCTTGGCTTTTAAATCTTAAAAATTTCCTGTTCCAAATGCTTTTTTGTCTTTCAAAAGACCGATAGGAGGAGACCACTTTGATGGTGATGCCCTGCTTTTGGGCCGCAGCAGACATTGCTTGGAAGGCTTTGTCGGCTTCCGGCAGTAAAGCGTAATTTTTTCCTACAAGATTTGGACTTCCCTTTCCGATGAGTAAAAGTGGATCAGTATTCATGATTTTATCGGGTTGAAGTTGGCTTAAGCCCATTATGGCCAAGCCCGTATTGATAAACTCTAATCGATTCATAATCAATAAATTATTGATATTTTTTTAAACACAATGCCTGAATTGTATGGCTTTTGTCTTTACAATTTATTCCATTAAATTACGCTAATTTCTGGGAGTCTAAAAAACAACGGACATCCAATGTCTAATTTTAACAAGTTTTAAAATCATTTCAACAGATTAGCTTATTATCTTTAAAGGATGAAAAAAATCTACATACTCCTTTTTCTGTTGCCCCTAACGATCATGGGCCAAGATCGCAAACCCATCAAGGGTCGGTTGATCTACAGAAACGTTAATGTGGTTGCGGCCAATGTGGTCAATAATACCGCTCAGTTCAATACCATTACCGACGGGGATGGCGGTTTCGAAATTCCAGTGGCATTGGGGGACGAAGTTGTTTTCTCCTCTCTCCAGTACTTGATCAGAACCGTTGAAATAACGCCCGAAATATTGAAAAAAAACAGATTGATCATCACGGTCAATGAAAAAATAAATGCCTTGGAAGAAGTTGTGGTCACCCCCGAAAATACCGAAAAGTTCCTCGACCTCAAGGAAGAAGAGTTTAAAGGCTATGACTACAACAGAGACAAATCGACAAAATTAGAAAACACCATTGTCACTCAGGGACAACTCAGAAACGGCCTGAACATCATCAATGTTGCAAAATTAATTGCTAAAGCCGTCAGCAATAAATCGGAAGAAGAAAAACAAAAATTAAAACCCAGTGAAATACTGACCTATGTATTCAGCATTGAGTTTTTTGTTAACGACCTCGCCCTAAAAAACGATCAAGTCACAGGTTTTTTGGAGTATATTGATAAAAATTTACCCTCTCAAAAATTACTCAAAACCGGTCAGCAATTTCAATTGATTGA
>CAJXEG010000154.1 GCA_913052425.1 uncultured Flavobacteriaceae bacterium
GACATTCCGGTGTACTGTCTTATGTCAGACTGAATTAATTTTTTGCCCGACAAAACCGGATGGAAAAACAAAACAGAAAACAACCCAAAACCAAATATAAAGGCAAGGTGCTTTATCGTTTGTTTATTGAAAACCTGCTCAATCAATTTCTTCATAGTCTATGTATTCCCCCATTTCCTCTTTGGTTTTTTTTGCCTCTTTTTTGGGGGGTGAAGAAGAAAGGTCAGTATCAAAATGCTGCATTTTTTTAGAGAGTCGATTGAGTAAATATTTAACAATAAATGGAGCAATAAATCTGAAGATATAGACGATTACCGTCAAAATCAAAAAAAACTTAAGCAGTCCGACCACAATAATTAGTTAAGTACAGATCAAAAGTAATTAAAACTTACGACTAATGTGATGTTTTTAGAGCGGCCTAAGTCATAAAAATAAAATTAGATTTATCTTGCAAAAAAAATCTAAATGCTGAGGCGATATACGCTGTTGTTTCTTTTTTTTGCGGTCACGATACAGGCTCAATATACAGACCAGATCAATTCCAACCGACCGGGTGCATCTATAGGTGCTTTTGCTGTAGGAAAAGGAATAATTCAGTTTGAGGGCGGTTTTGAATACCGCAGACACAAACACCAAGACTATAATAACTCTACCGTTGATGGATCCATTATTTTCCTCGCTGCTCGATGGGGGTTTTTGTCGGAGCGTCTGGAGTTGACCTATCAAGGTTCTTATATGTTTGACAAATTGACCAATAAAATTGCAAGTCAAAACATTGTTTATAAAAGGAAAGGCCTGCTTCAGAATTTTTTGGGAATTAAATTTTTGATTTATGACCCTTTTAAAAAGGAAGAAAAAGTAAATGTTTACAGTTGGAAAGCCAACAATGGATTTAAATTAAAACACTTGATCCCAGCAGTATCAATTACCGCCGGGGGGAATTTTATTTTTGGCAAGAACCACCCCTACCCTTTCGGAGATGTTTTTGATGTGCTGTATCGACCTATTTTCTTTCAAAATTTAAATGGCTCAACGGATAAGGAACCTTTTTTTTCACTTCGGTCGGTCTTGGCCACACAATCTCATTTTTTGGGAACCTGGGTTTTTGTTACCAATTTTATATTCGACCGATATCTGACCGAACAAACAGCCAAAAGTTACATCCTTACCCTAACACATACTTTTCATCCGCTGTGGTCTGTTTATCTGGAAAATGAAGGACTTTTCAGCGGGCGTATCAATGATCAGATTTTTAGAACTGGAGCGGCTTACCTTTTTTCGGACAACATACAGATTGAAGGCTCTTTGGGAGTCAATACCAATACCCGGCCCAGCGCTCTTTTTGTCAATCTGGGTGTATCTTATCGATTGAATTTCCACAAAGACTTTATCAGTGCTGCTGAGATAGAATACAAAGAATCTAAGAAGGAAGAAAAAAAACTGAAAAAGACGATGAAGAAAAACAACAAGGAGGAAAGAAAAAGAGCCCGCAAAGCCAAAAGGATTTAATTGATGAATAAAGAACGAATAGATGTTGTTGAAATAAGTACTAGAAAAGACCTTAGAAGGTTTGTTGATTTCACCTTTAATCTATATTCTCAAAATCCTCATTGGACCCCGCCCATCATCGAAGAAGAAATTGACACTTTAGACCAAACCAAAAATCCAGTCTTCAAAAATGCAAAAGCCCATTATTTTCTGGCCTTTAAAAATGAGGAAATTGTGGGTAGGATTGCAGTGATGATCAATTGGATTGAGGTAAATGAACTAAAAAAGAAAAAAGTCCGTTTTGGCTGGTTTGATGTAGTGGACGATATCAATGTTACCAAAGCCTTGATGGAAAAAGTGCATGCCATTGGGAATGAAAATGGAATGGAATTCATCGAAGGTCCTGTTGGTTTTTCCAATATGGACAGGGCAGGCCTGCTGGTTAAGGGGTTTGAGGAAAGCAATACGATGATTACGTGGTACAACGCCCCTCATTACCACGAACATTTTAAAAAGTTGGGTTATGACGATCTGGCCGTTTGGGTAGAATATGAGATATCTTTAAGCTCTTTTGAGGAATCACCCGAAAAGATCAAAAAGTTTTCGGATTTGATGGTCAAACGTTATGAATTGAAAATTATGGATTTTAAATCCAAAAAGCAGATCCTTCCCTATGTTGAAAAAATGTTTGTTTTACTAGAGGAAACATATGGTAAACTGCAAACTTTTGTGCCCATACAAGACGAGCAAATAAAGCAATACAAAGAAAAATACTTCCGTTATATTCATCCTCAGTTTATCAAGTGCATAGTTGACAAAGACAATGAACTGATTGCTTTTTGTATTACCATGCCCTCCTTTACCAGTGCTTTGAAGAAAGCCAACGGAAGATTGTTACCTTTTGGATTTTTGCACCTCTTAAAGGCTTTGTACTTTAATTCTCGTGCCTCTTTTTACCTCATTGGAGTGCATCCAAAATATCAAAACAAAGGGGTTACTGCTATAATCTTTAATGAAATGCAAAAAACCTTCAATAAGTTTGGATACAATATAGTAGAAACCAATCCTGAGTTGGAGGAAAACAACTCGATTCAAAATTTGTGGAAAAATTACGAACACCGGCAGCACAAAAAGAGGCTGACGGTAACGCAAAAAATAAAAAAGGGAGCCAAGACATAGCGTCAAAAACTCCCAGGCCAATTTAATTGATTTATTATTTCTAACACAATATACAAATTAATTTAAAAAATGCTCAACCAAGGAACCATCATTGCTAAAGCCACAGGAGCAGGTAGCTCGGCCATCAGTCTATTCCGGCTTTCGGGTAGTGATGCTATTAGAATGGTTACCAAATGCTTTCAGCCAATGTCTGAAAAAAAATTGGCTGATCAAAAAAGTCATACTGTCCATTTGGGAACACTTCACGACAAAGGGAGTCCCTTGGACGAAGTATTGGTAAGTATTTTTAAAGCCCCTCACTCCTACACTGGAGAAAATGTGGTTGAAATTTCCTGCCACGGATCCAACTTTATCCAAGAGGAGATTTTACGGCTTTTTATTTCGATAGGGGCGCAGCAGGCAAAACCGGGAGAGTTTACACTTAGGGCTTTCTTAAATAAAAAAATGGATTTAAGCCAGGCGGAAGCTGTAGCGGATTTAATCGTATCGGAATCCAAAGCGGCTCACGAAGTGGCCATGAATCAAATGAGGGGTGGGTACACTGCAGAAATTGCTCAATTGAGACAGAAACTATTGGATTTTGCTTCGTTGATTACGTTAGAATTGGATTTTGCCGAAGAGGATGTAGCTTTTGCCGATCGGACCGCGCTTAAAGATTTGCTTGGATCGCTACAATCAAAAATTAAATCACTCCTCGATTCTTTCCATTACGGCAGTGTGATCAAAAAAGGGGTTCCGGTGGCCATAGTGGGCAAACCCAATGCGGGTAAATCTTCTCTTCT
>CAJXEG010000155.1 GCA_913052425.1 uncultured Flavobacteriaceae bacterium
ACATATTGCTTTACCAAGGCATTTTTGGGAGTGGTCAATATGGTACTCAAAGTTTCTTTGTCCAAAGGATTCATATAGGTCAATACGGGCAGCCTTCCAATGATTTCTGGAATCAATCCAAAAGACCGGATGTCTCGTGGGGTAATGTATTGTAGGATGTTTTCCGAATCTACTTTTTCCAATTCCTTGTTGGTATTGTATCCTATGGCTTGAAGGTTCAAACGGTTGTTGATGGCGCGTTCGATGCCATCGAATGCCCCTCCGGCTATAAACAGTATGTTGGAAGTATCCACCTCAATAAACTTTTGATCGGGGTGCTTTCTTCCTCCTTTGGGGGGAACATTGACTGTGGTTCCTTCCAATAATTTGAGCAGGGCTTGTTGTACCCCTTCACCGGAGACATCTCTTGTGATGGAGGGGTTGTCACCCTTACGGGCAATTTTGTCTATTTCGTCTATAAATACAATCCCATATTGGGCCTTATCGACATCATAGTCGGCAGCCTGAAGCAATCGGGTAAGGATGCTTTCAACGTCTTCACCCACATAGCCCGCCTCTGTCAAAACCGTGGCATCGACTATGGCCAATGGCACTTTGAGCAGTTTGGAAATGGTTTGCGCCAAAAGGGTTTTTCCCGTTCCGGTTTGACCGACCAAAATCACATTGCTTTTTTGGATTTCAACCTCACTTTTCCCTTTGGAATGGTTGATGCGTTTGTAGTGGTTATAAACCGCTACCGAGAGGATCTTTTTGGCAGATTCCTGTCCGATAACGTAGTCATCGAGAAAAGCCTTAATTTTTTTGGGCGGATGCAGTTCTACATCAAAGTTGGGCTCCGCCTTCTCCTCAGTGGTCTCTTCTTTGACAATTCCGTGGGCTTGAAGAATACACTTATCACAAATGTGCGCATCCAAACCTGCAATAAGCAATTGCGTTTGAGGTTTGGCCCGGCCACAAAAGGAACAGTTTAATTCTTCTTTGCTCATGGTATTTTATTTTACAGCGCCCAAGACTTCATCGACCATACCGTATTTTTTGGCCTCTTCTGCCTTCATCCAATAATCACGGTCACTGTCTTGGTTGACCTTTTCTATGCTTTGCCCGGATTGTTTGGCAATGATTTGATACAACTCGTCTTTAAGCTTAAGGATTTCCCTAGCGGTAATTTCGATGTCGGAGGCTTGACCTTGCGCGCCACCGAGGGGCTGGTGGATCATCACCCTGGAATGGGGTAATGCCGAACGTTTGCCCTTTTCTCCGGCACACAGCAGCACTGCTCCCATAGAAGCGGCCATTCCCGTACAAATGGTGGCCACATCAGGAGTGATAAACTGCATGGTGTCATAAATTCCCAATCCCGCATATACACCTCCACCCGGGGAGTTGATGTACATTTGAATATCTCTCTTGGCATCGGTGCTTTGTAAAAATAAAAGCTGGGCCTGGATTACATTGGCTACACTATCGTTGATCGCCGTTCCCAAAAACATAATCCTGTCCATCATCAATCTCGAAAAAACATCCATCTGAGCCACGTTCAACTGACGCTCCTCTATAATGTAGGGCGTCATGCTACTGACGATCTTGTCGTAATACATGGAATTGATCCCGTGGTGTTTTGTTGCGAATTCCTTAAACTCTTTTCCGTAATCCATTTTGTAAATTTCTTTATATAAAATTAATCAAAAAAATCAGCCCTGACCATAAGCCTCTTTGACAAAAGCGTCAAAAGTCAGTTTTTTCTTTTTAAGTGAAAGCTTGGTTTTGTAAAATTCCAATAGCTTTTTACTCATCAATTGTTCGGAAAGTTTACGCGCCTCGTCTTGATTTGACATTACCCGTGCAACAATCCCTTCGAGTTCCTCATCGGGCAATCCTGGCTGACCGTATTGGGCCATTTGCATGACTATCATCTGCTTGGCAAATTCTTTTAATTCTTCAAATTTGATTTGCAGATCGTGATCAGCAATGATTTTCCCCTCTATCAATTGGTATCGAATCCCTTTTTCAGAGCGCTCGTATTCTTCACTGGCAGCCTCGGCCGACAGGGTTTGCTCTCCCGAATTTTGCATCCATTTCTTTAAAAAATCTGCCGGCAAATCAAACTTTGTTTTGGCCACCAAATACTCTGTTACGTCGTTGAGTAACTTTTGGTCGGACTGTTGTTCGAATTGTTTTTCGATCCCTTCGGTGATTTTGGCTTTCATTTCCTCTTCTGATTTCACGGCATCAGGCCCGTAGATCTTATCAAAAAACTCTTGGTTCATTTCGGCCAAAACACGCTCGTTAATTTCTTTAATATCAAAGCTGATTTCTCCCTCGATCTCTTTAAGCTTGTCAGCAGAAACACTCAATATTCTGGTTGCGGTAGCTTCATCCTTAAAAAGGTTTTTAAACTTCAGTTGGATCACCTCCCCTAAGGTCGCCTTCCCAAAAGCCGACAGATTGGCCTTTCCTTTGATTTGACCCAGGTCAAAAGTATGGGTGGTCTCAATTTCGGCCGCTTCATTTTTTATGGCCGCAGTGATCTCATAATCATCTATGGCATTTTTTTGCGGAACCAATTTGCCGAATTGTTTGCGGTAATGCTTTACTTGGTCGTTGATCATCTCATCGGTAGCAGTGATCTGATAGTGGGTAACTTTGTTTTTTTCGGTGAGTTTTACCTCAAATTCCGGCGACAGTCCCAATTCAAAGCTAAAAGAAAGTTCAGTAGCTTTCCAATCCAAGTCCTCTTTCATCACCGGCAAGGGATTTCCCAGAAAATTGATTTTTTCCTCCTTAAGGTATTGATCCAGATTTTGTTGTAACAATTTATTGACCTCATCTGCCGTTACGGCTGTTTCATATTGCTTTTTGATCATGCCCATAGGGACGTGACCTTTTCTAAAGCCCGGAATATTGGCCTTTTTACGGTAATCCGTCAATACTTTTTTAACCTTATCTTCAAAATCGTTGCGTTCGATATTGATGGTAATAAGGGTGTTTAGGGCATCGTTGTCTTTACGAGAAATCTTCATATGAATTGGCAAAAATATGGGCGCAAAAGTACATTATTTATACTGGTTTGCCAAGGAGTTTGACCCACATACTGAGATCTAATCCAAGATTCGTACAAATGAAAGAAGATAAATTAGCGAGACATTAGTTTGTATTTAAAATAATATACTAAATTTGCAGCCCTAGAATTAATAACCCAGAGGTCGGGAACCTCCATAAATTAATGTGATATGCCTGTTAGAATAAGACTTCAAAGACACGGAAAAAAAGGAAAACCTTTTTATTGGATCGTAGCGGCTGATGGCCGTGCCAAAAGAGACGGTCGTTACCTAGAAAAAATAGGAACCTATAACCCCAACACCAACCCTGCCACAGTCGAATTGGACGTGGATCAGGCCGTAAAATGGTTAGAAAA
>CAJXEG010000156.1 GCA_913052425.1 uncultured Flavobacteriaceae bacterium
TTTGGTCGTTCCCACAGATACATGCTCCACCAGTATCTCCTATCTCACTGCTGTAAGGTTTGTCGGTATTGCTGTTCCAAGCATAGATGTCCAAGTCATCATAATTGTTGTTATAAACCGGAATTCTTTTGTCTAGGGTGTCCAAAATAATGTTGTATTGTTCGACCCATTCCGAGGGTAAGCTGCTATGAACTTTAGAATTGAAAACTACTTTGACCTCAGAGGAAGTGTCATTGGAGGTGGTGGTGTCGTTGGAAGAAGAGCTGTCACCAGAAGAAGAATTGTCATTAGAGGTAGGGGCATTATTTTCTATAGAAGAAACATTGGACTTTGAATTGGAGTCGTTTGATTCTTTACTACAAGAAATGACCAACGTAACAAATAGCAAGCAGACAAGGCGATTCATAATTTTTGACTCATGGATGGTTCGTAATATAAAATTAAGAATACCGTTTGTTATTTTAAACATTATTCTTAGTAAATAATAGGCTTGGGCCTATTAATGCATAACTCCATAAAAGGCTATATCCCTATTTGAAGTGGCCTTAAGGAGATGAATTTGCATTGGTAATCATAAATACATAGGCATAATGATCTTCGGGAATAAAACTCAATGGGTTGTATTCCGGTATGTCAACTACTACATTATTTCCGTTGTTTTGGAACGCCAATTTTTCTCCGCTTGCCAAGAGCACTATGGTTGCATCTTCTTTTAGGTTAAGATTCTTGATGATGAGTTTTTTACCCGGCCACATGGGGCTGATGGCAAAAAGCTTATCCCCTTTTTGGGTGAAAAAAAGCTCTTTGATGGCTTTTCCGGGTTGTTGGTCAATTGTTTGCTTTAGGATATAATCCCCCTCTACATAACTGTGACCTTCTTTTTTGAGCTTAAAATTTCTATCCCCAACCGACCATTGGTAGGATCTTTTCCATTTTCTTGTGCCATAAATGGCCTCACCATTGGTTTCGAGCCATTTTCCAATTTGAATCAATCGCTCCTGCATGATCACGGGAATTTTACCGGCGGCAGTCGGCCCCACATTGATGCATAAATTTCCTCCTTGGCTAACGATATCAGCCAACATGAGGATGAGGGATTGGGGGGAATTGTAATCTTCAAGGTCTTCATTCCGGTTGTAACCAAAAGAGAGTCCCATCCCTCGGATCTCCTCCCAAGGCTTGTCAAAATTAATCACCTCCCGAAGGTATTCTGTGGTGTAGAATCCCCCGTGCTTGTGTCGCTGTCCTTTGACCCATCGGTCATTGATCACCACCTGTTCTTTTACAGGAGATTCGTTAAAAAGCCAAGCCAAAAGTTCTTTGCTGTTCCAGTAGTCGTCATCCTTTTCCCATTCCCCATCGGCATAGATCAGATCAGGCTCGTAATTGGTTACCAATTCCTTGAATTGAGGATGGTAGTAATCGGTTACAAATTTTTTGGAGCCTATGCGATACCATGGATGATACCACTCGTAGAGTGAATAATACAATCCTGCTTTGAGACCCGCAGCTTTGATGGCCTTGACATAGTCACCCACCAAATCGCGCATTGGGCCAGTTTCTCCGCTGTTCCAAAAATACCCTCGGCTTTGGGTGGTGTTTTTGTTGGGCCACAATGCAAAACCATCGTGGTGTTTGGAGGTCATAACCACGTATTTTGCTCCTGATTTTTTGAATAGCTCAGCCCACTTTTGAGGATCATAAAGTTCAGCTTTCCATATTTTGGCAAAGTCAATGTAATTAAAATCTTCTCCATATGTTTTTTTGTGAAAATCGGGGATCTCGTCACCGCTAAAGCTTCCATTGCCAAAAATTGACTTGCTCGTAAACCACTGTAAGTACCATTCTTCATAGGTGCCTTTGGGGGACCAAGAGGGAACTGAATATGGGCCCCAATGAATGAAAATACCAAATTTGGCGTTTTCGAACCACTGTGCAACCGGACGACTGTCCAAGGATTCCCAATCTGCAGTGTACTTTTTGGATTGCCCTGTTGTATTTTGTAAAAAACATAGGGCGATGATCAATAGGATCTTATTTATTTTTTTCATCGCTTAAAATGGTTACCGTCTAATTGAATGTTTTATAAATCATTTTTTTTTATAACCAATTTAGTAAACAATCAAATTGTTCACCCTACGATTCACCATTTAATAACAAGCAATGAAATTAATCAGCAACATATCCCGACTCACCTTGATCATTGTCTTGAAAAATGGATCTGATGGTTGTAAAGCCAGGTTTTGAAAGAACGGGTTTGATGTATTTGATGAATAATTCATATCCCAAAGGGTTATTGGTCTTAATCCCATCGGGTGTTCGCATGGCATCATTCCACTCCGGAGCTAGGCTCTGTCCTTCCCAAAACTCGCTCATTTCCCACATATTGAAATTCAATAAGTATAGGTATTCTTTGTAAGCTACTCCTGCACCATCTTCCGATTGATCCCATTCTGGTGCATAATCCGGAGCGTACATTCCACTGTCAATGGCTTCTTTCATCGCCAGGTGTATGGTCGTAGAATCCCAATTTGGATTTTCGATAGCTTCGAGATATAACGCCTCCTTAGAGCCCGCTACCCCTCCGGGAACTCCAAATAAATGGAGGGTATGCATTATGTGTTCCATGACCTCTTGAAAATCGATATCCCCATCATCAAAGGAGTCTCCCGAATTATTTCTGTACCAAACCATGTCATTGTGTGAATGGGTATCGTTGAATTCCTGCAGCCCTTCATAACTACTGATCCCTTCATCCCTCAACCAATTTGGAGAATAATCATCTCCACCGCCATAAGCAATCCTTTGAATTGTGGGGTATCCCTCGTGCCAGGTTCCGGGGGCTCCTTTTAAGGTTTTGATCATGTTTTTTTGGGATTCGCTATCAATTCCTTCGTAATTTGGGTCGGTCATCAATTGAATTAATCTCGCGATTTTCAGCGCCCAAAAATCCGGAACGGGCTTTTGACCTCCCGCTGCCCCTGCAACCACTATTTTGACTCCATTTACGGTTAGTGATCGATCAAAAAGCTCACTTATCTTATTGTCTTCAATCAATGCGCCAGCGGCGTATACACTTTCTTCAACTTCAACTTTCTGGAATATTGGTTTGATACTAACATTGGCGTTGAGTGTGAGCGTAATGGCGTTGGAAGTTTCTTGACTTCCTTCCCATCCTGCAAATTGGTATCCCTCACTT
>CAJXEG010000157.1 GCA_913052425.1 uncultured Flavobacteriaceae bacterium
TTTCGTAGTCAAAGACGGTAAATTCGTTGCAGTAGGTGGGGAAGAATTGATCAAAAAGTACAAGCCTGCCAACACCGTTGATGCCCGAGGCCTGGCTATTTTCCCAGGATTTATAGATGCACACGGCCACCTTTTGTCTTTGGGTTTAAATCAGTTTAAGGCCGACCTAAGAGATGTCATCAGCATTGACCAACTTCTCCAAAGGGTCAAAAAACATCAGAACAAATACAATCAAAAAATTATTATTGGAAGGGGTTGGGATCAAAACCAATGGGAGAATAAATCTTTTCCCGACAATCAAAAACTCAATGCTGCTTTTCCCGATGTTGCTGTTGTTTTGGAGCGTATCGATGGACATGCTTTTTTGGTCAACCAAAAGGCGCTCGAAATGGCCGGTATTGATCAAGACACCCAAGTACAAGGAGGGCAAATAGTCAAACAAAAAGGAAAGCTTACGGGTATATTGGTAGACAACGCCATGGCGTTGGTTTTCAAGATCATTCCCGAATTTTCCAAAGAAGATAAAATCAAAGCCTTGCTCAAGGCGCAGGAAATCTGTTTTGAAAATGGTTTGACCACCATCGGTCAGGGAGGGATTTCCAAAAAGGATATCTATTTGATCGACAGCCTTCAAAGAAAAGATTTGCTAAAACTGCGGGTCTACGCCATGATTGAAAATGATCCCCATGCCATTGATCATTTTATCCGCGAGGGAAAACTCAAAACCGATCTTTTAAATGTTCGTTCGGTCAAAGTATTTGCCGATGGTGCTCTGGGTTCCAGAGGTGCTTCGCTAATTGAGGATTACAGTGACAAAAAGGGATACAAAAGCAGTCTGCTCATCCCCAAAGATTCCTTGATGCGTTTGGCCAATCTTTTGGCGGAAAAATCTTTTCAAATGAATACTCACGCCATTGGCGATGCCGCAAACCGTGCGGTTTTGGAAGTCTACAATCAGGTACTGGGTTTTAAAGAAGATCCCCGTTGGAGAATAGAACACGCACAAGTGATTGCCGCACAGGATTTTCCTCGATTCAATACCAAAATAATTCCTTCCATTCAACCCACCCACGCCACCAGTGACATGGGCTGGGCCATCGACCGACTGGGCAATGAGCGCATAAAAGGTGCCTATGCATACAAAGACCTGCTCGATTGGTCGGGTGTCTTGGCATTGGGTACCGATTTTCCGGTCGAAGACATCAACCCCTTTGAAACTTTTTACGCGGCGGTAGCTAGAAAGCTTCCCAACGACAAATTGTCTGCGACCTTTCAGCCTGAAAATGCCTTGACCCGTTATGAAACCCTTTTGGGTATGACCCGCTGGGCGGCTTATGCCAACTTTGAGGAAAATGAAAAAGGCAGTATTGAGGTCGGTAAATTCGCCGATTTTGTCATCTTGGATCAAGACATCATGAAGGTCAACATCCAAAGTGTACTCCAAACCAGAATTGTGGCCACTATCCTCAACGGAAAAATTGTCTTCAGTAACCGACTATAGCCTCTCTAAGCTTAAGATTTTAACTTTTCTCCCTTATTTTCCCTTTTTTCTTTTAATTATTAATATATATTGATATTTAAATTTAAATAATTTACGAAATATTTATTTTTAATGTAAATATTAAAATATTTATATATTTTTGCTTAAAAATTTAAACCATGTGTGGAATTGTATGTGCCTTTGATCTGAAACAAGACTCAGAAACGCTAAGACCTCAAATACTGGAAATGTTAAAACGCGTTCGACACAGAGGCCCGGACTGGAGTGGTATTTACAACAGTAAAAACGCCATCTTAGGTCACGAAAGACTGGCCATTGTCGATCCTACCTCGGGCAAGCAACCCTTGTACAGTGAAGACGGAAGCATTGTTTTGGCTGCCAACGGAGAGATATACAACCACCTTGAGTTGAGAAAACAGTTTAAAGGAAAATACCAATTCAGAACCGAATCGGATTGCGAAGTGATTTTGGCCCTCTATCAAGAAAAAGGAGCTGATTTTGTAGACGATCTTAACGGTATTTTTGCCTTTGCCATCTATGACAGCTCCAACGACAGTTATTTTATAGCCCGTGATCATATGGGCATCATCCCATTATATATGGGGTGGGACAAACACGGTACTTTTTATGTGGCTTCCGAGTTGAAAGCTTTGGAGGGTGTTTGTGCCAAAATAGAATTATTTCCTCCGGGTCATTACTGGAAAAGCGGCGATAAGGCCCCAACCCAATGGTACAAAAGAGACTGGGTGGACTTTGAAAAAGTAAAAAGCAACCCCACCAGTATAGAAGATCTACACGATGCCCTTTCCAATGCAGTTCACAGACAATTAATGAGCGATGTACCCTACGGTGTGTTGTTGTCGGGAGGTTTGGATTCCTCTATTACTTCGGCATTGGCCAAAAAGTTTTCTTCCAAAAGGGTTGAATCTGAAGATACTCAAGATGCCTGGTGGCCTCAATTGCACTCTTTTTCGGTGGGATTGGAAGGATCACCCGATTTGGCTGCCGCCAAAAAAGTTTCTGAGCATATTGGTTCCATTCACCATGAAGTTGTTTTTACCATTCAGGAAGGTTTGGATGCCATCAGAGATGTCATCTACCATTTGGAAACCTATGACATTACCACCGTTAGGGCTTCAACCCCTATGTTTTTGATGGCGCGAAGCATTAAATCCCATGGCATTAAAATGGTGCTCTCGGGAGAGGGAGCTGACGAATTGTTTGGAGGCTATTTGTACTTCCACAAGGCCCCTTCGGCCGAGGAGTTCCACAAAGAAACCGTAAGAAAGCTCGACAAACTTCATCAGTACGACTGCCTTAGGGCCAATAAATCTTTGGCCGCTTGGGGAATAGAGGGGAGGGTTCCCTTCCTGGACAAAGAATTTATCGATGTCGCCATGCGCATCAACCCACAGGACAAAATGATCAACAAGGAACGCATGGAAAAATGGGTGGTTCGCAAAGCATTTCAAGACTACCTGCCCAAAAGTGTTGCATGGCGTCAAAAAGAGCAATTTTCTGACGGAGTTGGTTACAGTTGGATCGATACCCTCAAAGAAGTAGTCGAAGCAGCAGTAACCGACGAGCAAATGGATAATGCCCATTTTAGATTTTCATTGCAAACCCCACAGAATAAAGAAGAGTTTTACTACCG
>CAJXEG010000158.1 GCA_913052425.1 uncultured Flavobacteriaceae bacterium
GGTCTAGCAATGCAGGCAGTTGATAACAAATGGATTTTCCGCCACCGGTGGGCATCAAAACCACGCTGTCTTTTCCCTTGAGATAATGTTCGATCACTTCTTGCTGTAGGGGCCTAAAGGCATCGCTTTTCCAATAGCGCTGTAAGTAATCAAGCATTTTTTCCATGATCCAAGTACTCCAGTAGGGTCGAAATTCTTACTTCCGGTGTTTGAATAGGAATTTCAACGATGGGTATATTGTTTTTTTGATAGGTGTTCTTGATGTAAAAATAGAGCTTTTCAGCTTCCTCAAAATCTTCCTTTCGCTCGTTGTCTTTGATGTATATTGCTTTCCAAGGGGGGAGCAGCAGCGCTATATCATAGGTGTAATTTGATAGGTCAAATTTTTGGGAATCATAGGGCGCGCCAATGTATTCCAAATAGGCCACCACATCGTGTAAACCCCTGTCGAAAAAAACATATGGTTTTTGCGCTTTGCCCAAGCTTGGTCCATATTTTTTGTATTGTTCCTCTCTTCCTTTCCAGACTTCCTCACTAAAAAAGAGGGGGTGTGATTTGAAAATGTTGTTTTCTCCCTTTTTTTGTGCACTTTGGATTAGGATTCTCGAATATTCGTCAAAACATTTGTACCCTTTGTCTCGCAACAAGTTTACCAAAGTGGTTTTGCCACTTCCCGGTCCCCCGCTAATCACAATTTTTTTATTTTTAATCAGAGGCATGGTGCTTCTAAAATTATCGAGATATCAACTATATTTGTACAAAATAATATTCCTAGATGAATTCGAAGGAAAATCCCGATGATTTTTACGAAAGATTCCAACAACAGCTGGAGGAATCGCAAAACTGGCCCGGTCTTTACATGTTCAAATTTATCGTAAAGTCAAAAAGTCATCAAATCGATAAACTCAAAGATTTATTCAACAACCCTTCTGAAGGTGTATCCTTGGTCAACTCCTCTAAAAATAAGTTTCAAAGCCTCACCATTACCATTGAAATGAAATCTCCACTGGAAGTGATTGCTATCTATAAAAAAGCTTCTGAGTTTGAGGGCGTTATCATTTTGTAATAAATCCTGTATTTAAATAGCCGATTATTTGAATTTTAGTAAATTGCAATTTTCCAACCTCATTTAAGTCAAATTTTTTCCCTTCATGGAAACACTACAATACAATACCAAAAGAACCCAATTGATCATACCTGAGTATGGCAGGCACGTTCAGTTGATGATCAATCAAATCTTGGAAACCCAGGATCGTGAAGAGCGCAATAAAATGGCCAGGGCGGTTATTGGGATCATGGGTAATATGAACCCCCACTTGCGCGATGTTCCCGATTTTCAGCACAAATTGTGGGATCAACTTTTTATCATGTCCAATTTCCAATTGGATGTGGACAGTCCCTTCGAAAAACCACAGCAGGAAGTTTTGGAGCAGAAACCGGATCGCTTGGCATATCCTCAAAGAAACCCCAAATATCGTTTCTATGGCAACAACATCAAAAGCATGATCGATGTGGCGATGAATTGGGAAGATGGGGATCTTAAAAATGCCCTGGTCTACAACATTGCCAATCACATGAAAAAATGTTTCTTGAACTGGAACAAAGACACGGTACAGGACGAGGTCATTTTAAATCATTTACTGGAATTATCCGACAATAAACTGAAAGTTAGGGAAGAGGATCTTCCATTGACAGACGCCTCTGAATTTCTTAAAATTCGTTCCAAAAATGGCAATGGTTCCAAAAACAACCAAAAACAGAGGAGCAAAAGAAACAACAGTCGTAAAAGATATTAATTCACAGTTTTAATGGGTAGTTTTCAGATTGAAGGAGGTCATCGTTTAAAAGGTAACATCACCCCACAAGGGGCAAAAAACGAAGCTTTGCAGATTTTGTGTGCTGTCTTGCTCACAGAAGAAACCGTTACCATTTCCAACCTTCCAGATATTGTTGATGTCAATAAACTCATTGGATTGCTCCAAAAAATGGGTGTAAAAGTAGCCCAACTGGAAAAAGGAAAGTATGCATTTACGGCCGATGCGATAGATCTTAACTTCCTTGAATCCCAAGAGTATAAAACCGATGCCAAACAATTGAGAGGGTCCGTTATGCTAGTTGGCCCGATGTTGTCAAAATATGGCAAGGGATCAATTCCACGCCCCGGAGGAGATAAGATTGGAAGGAGAAGACTGGACACTCATTTTGAAGGTCTTAAGCTATTGGGCGCAAATTTTAACTACAACAAAGAAGATTATTTTTACACTGTCACTGCAGATCAACTGCAGGGTCGTGATCTGTTGTTGGAGGAGGCTTCGGTAACAGGAACCGCCAATATTGTAATGGCTGCGGTTTTGGCTCAAGGAACCACCACCATCTACAACGCTGCCTGTGAGCCCTACCTCCAACAATTGTGTAAAATGTTGAACAGTATGGGGGCTAAAATTTCTGGCGTAGGCTCCAACCTCCTTACCATTGAGGGGGTAAGTACTTTGTCTGGAACAGAACACAGGGTACTGCCCGATATGGTCGAGATAGGCAGTTGGATTGGATTGGCTGCGATGACCAAAAGCGAAATTACCATACAAAATGTCAGTTGGGACGATTTGGGGCAAATTCCCAACGTATTTTCAAAACTCGGGATAGAGCTTCAAAGAAAGGGAGATGATATTTTTATCCCTTTCCATGATAATGGGTATGAGATCCAAAGTTATATCGACGGTTCTATATTGACCGTTTCTGATGCTCCTTGGCCCGGTTTCACCCCCGACCTGCTGAGTATTGTGCTGGTAGTAGCCACTCAAGCCCGAGGAAGTGTATTGATCCACCAAAAAATGTTTGAAAGCCGACTTTTTTTTGTGGACAAACTCATTGATATGGGTGCCAAAATCATTTTGTGTGATCCCCACCGCGCAACAGTAATTGGTCATGATTTCAAATCTCAACTCAAAGCTACTGTGATGACCTCGCCAGACATCAGAGCCGGTATTTCTTTATTGATTGCTGCGCTATCGGCAAAAGGCACCAGTACCATTCACAATATCGAGCAAATCGATCGCGGTTACGAAAACATCGAAGGTCGTTTAAAAGCCATAGGCGCAAAGATTACCCGATTGCAAGCCTAAATACTATGAA
>CAJXEG010000159.1 GCA_913052425.1 uncultured Flavobacteriaceae bacterium
ATCATCGTCTGATCGATCTTATTTTGATCGAAAACGGATGCTCCTATTAACTCCTTCGCCAAAGCCTCATTGACATTCTTTACGGCTTGAGAAACACCTTTTCCCATATAGGCCTTTCCGCCGTCTCTCAATTCAACGGCTTCGTGTTCTCCGGTTGAAGCTCCGGAGGGAACTGCTGCGCGACCCATAATTCCGTTCTCTGTAATGACATCCACTTCAACGGTGGGATTTCCCCTAGAATCAAAGATTTGCCGTGCATGGACTTCAATAATTACGCTCATTAGTGTTTAAATTAAATTGGTTGTTATATTTTGGTTGTTATTATTTGATTGTATGAATTTTGATGTTTTGGTAAAACTCATCAAACAAATAGGTTGCATCGTTGGGACCGGGTCCTGCCTCAGGGTGATACTGCACAGAAAAACAATTTTTATTTTTCATCCGCAATCCCGCAACCGTTTGGTCATTCAAGTGCAGGTGACTGATCTCCAAGTCTTGGTGCGACTCAGCAGCCGACTTATCTACCGCAAAACCATGATTTTGTGAGGTAATTTCTCCTTTTCCGGTTGCTAGATTAATAACAGGGTGGTTGATCCCCCTATGCCCATTAAACATTTTGTAGGTGGGAATACCATTGGCCAGTGCAATGATCTGATGTCCCAGACAAATACCAAACAAAGGAAGGTTTTGCTTAATGATCTCCTGGGCTACCTTTTGAGCACTGTGAAGTGGGTCAGGATCACCGGGGCCATTTGAAATAAAGAAGCCGTCCGGGCCCCATTCCAGCATTTGATCAAAAGTAGTGTCATAAGGAAAAACTTTGATGTAAATCCCCCTATTGGACAAGTGTTTGAGTATGTTGGTTTTGACACCCAAGTCGAGGGCGGCAACCTTAAATTCAGCATCAGGATCACCAAAAAAATAGGGTGCTTTGGTAGAAACTTTGGAAGCCAATTCCAGTCCTTCCATACTAGGCAATTCAGCCAGTTCTCTCTGCAAGGCCTCCTCTCGATCCAACTCGGTAGTAATAACAGCATTCATCGCCCCATTTTCCCGGATATAATTGACCAAAGCGCGGGTATCTACATCTGAGATGGCAAAAAGGTTATTTTCCTCCAAATAGGCTTCCAACGAAAGATCGGCCAAAGGACGGGAATATTCATAACTAAAGTTTTTACAGATCAATCCTGAGATTTTTATACAGTCAGATTGAGCGTCATCTGCATGCACACCATAGTTTCCTATATGTGCATTGGTGGTTACCATCAGTTGACCAAAATAAGAGGGATCGGTAAAAATTTCCTGATAGCCAGTCATTCCGGTATTGAAACAAATTTCTCCAAAACGGGTACCTTCGGAAGCTACAGCTTTCCCAAAAAACTTAGTACCATCGGCCAATAATAAAAGTGCTTTTTTTCTGGTTTTATAAGACATAATTAAACACAAAATAACATAAAAAAAAGGATAAACTGAATAGCTTATCCTTTAATAAAAGTTAAAATTATTAACAACAAAAAGTATTATTCATCTGCTCCTTTTTCAGGTTCAGAAACTTTTTTATCTTCTGTTTTTGGTGTTTTCTTTGCTTTGGCTTTGGCTTTGGGTGCATGAGCCGGAGTTTCCCCAGCTACATTTTCGGCACTTTGATCCTTTGCTGCTTGATCAGTTGCAGCAGGAGCAGCATCATCTCCTTTTTTTCTGGAACGACTTCTTCTTGTCGATTTTTTGGCAGCGGCTTTTTCGTTGTTATAGACCTCATTGAAATCCACCAACTCGATCATCGCCATAGAAGCATTATCACCCAAACGATTCCCCATTTTGATCACACGAGTATAACCTCCTGGGCGATCACCGACTTTTTGGGCCACGGCTCTGAAGAGCTCTGCTACGGCATATTTATTTCTTAATGCGCTAAAAGCCAAACGTCGGTTGTGGGTCGTATCGTTTTTTGATTTTGTAATCAGAGGTTCTACAAACTGCTTCAATGCTTTAGCTTTTGCTACCGTAGTACTGATCCGTTTGTGCTCAATCAATGAAGAAGCCATGTTCGCCAACATCGACTTCCTGTGGGCTACTTTTCTGCCCAAATGATTGACTTTTTTTCCGTGTTTCATGATTTATTGTCTAAAAAAATCTAGTCTTTATCTAACTTGTATTTGGCCAAATCCATTCCGAAAGAAAGTCCTTTCAAAACCACCAACTCTTCCAATTCTGTCAATGATTTCTTACCGAAGTTTCTGAATTTCATCAAATCGTTCTTGTTGTAGGAAACCAAATCTCCCAGGGTATCAACCTCTGCAGCTTTCAAACAATTCAAGGCCCTTACAGAAAGATCCATATCGATCAATTTGGTCTTGAGCAATTGTCTCATGTGCAAAGACTCCTCGTCGTAGGTTTCAGCCTGAGCAATCTCATCGGCTTCCAGAGTGATGCGTTCATCGGAGAACAACAAGAAGTGATGGATAAGTGTTTTGGCAGCCTCGGTCAAGGCGTCTTTAGGATGAATGGAACCATCGGTAATGATTTCAAAAACCAGTTTTTCGTAATCTGTTTTTTGCTCTACACGATAATTCTCGATGCTGTATTTTACGTTTTTAACGGGCGTAAAGATGGAATCAATCGCAATCACTCCAAAGGCAGCATTGGCTTTTTTGTTTACTTCGGCAGGAACATAACCTCTTCCTTTTTCGATGGTTACTTCAATATTGAGTTGTACTCCTTTTTCAAGGTTACAAATGACCAAATCGGGGTTTAAAACCTGAAATCCGGAGATGAATTTTTGAAAGTCAGCAGCCTTTAATTGGTCTTGACCTCCCACCATGATGGTGACTTTTTCATCTTCGACATCTTCAATTTGTCTTTTGAACCTCACCTGCTTTAGGTTGAGAATGATCTCTGTCACATCTTCCACAATTCCGGGAATGGTAGAAAATTCGTGTTCTATATTTTCAATTTTGACCGAGGTGATTGCAAAACCTTCCAAAGAAGATAACAGCACTCTTCTCAGCGCATTTCCCACAGTAAGACCGTATCCGGGCTCCAGAGGACGAAATTCAAATTTGCCTTCGAACTCAGAAGAGTCGATCATGATTACCTTATCGGGTTTTTGGAAATTTAATATTGCCATAGTTT
>CAJXEG010000160.1 GCA_913052425.1 uncultured Flavobacteriaceae bacterium
ATCATTGATCAAAAAAATGTCATCAAAGCCATCAATACCCTCCACGAAAGTTTCTTTGAAGCCCAAGTCAAAGAATTGAACCTTTTCGTCACCGGAGTAGGAAATGTCGGCAGTAAGCTTTTGGAACAAATTGAAAAGCAAACTGAATATTTGATTGAAAATCTAAGGTTAAAAATTCGTGTCATTGCTCTATCTAACTCCAAAAAAATGGTTTTGGGAGAAGGCGCTTTGGATTTAACGAACTGGAAATCAAAATTAGAAGAAAGCCAAATCAAGGCCAATAGGGATGTGTTTTTTGAACATGCCAAAAAACTCAATCTGCGAAACAGTATTTTTGTCGATAATACAGCCAGTGAGATCATTGCCAAGGAATATGCTCGGTATTTAAACAACAATATTGGAGTGGTCACCTGTAACAAAATCGCTGCCGCCGATGAGTTGAACAACTACCTCAATCTCAAAAAGATTTCCAGAAAATTTGGAAGCCCCTACCTGTTTGAAACAAATGTAGGAGCTGGGCTACCCATTATTGATACACTAAACAACCTCATTGCCTCCGGAGATCAAATCATCAAAATACAAGCAGTATTATCGGGCAGTCTGAATTTTGTCTTCAACAACTTCAAAAAAGGAGCTTCTTTCCACGATGTGGTACTGCAAGCACAACAAGAAGGTTATACCGAACCCGATCCCAAGATCGACCTCAGTGGTATTGATGTGGCAAGAAAAATATTGATTTTGGCCCGAGAAAGTGGAATGAGAATCGAATTGGAAGAAATTGAAAATGAATCCTTTTTACCACAAGAATGTTTGGATACCCAAGACAACAAATCATTTTTTGAATCCCTTGTAAAACACAGCGATCACTTTAAAAAAATGCTAGAAAAAGCCGAAAAGGATGGAGCCAAAATGAAATATGTTGCGCAATTGGAAAACGCCAAGGCCAAAGTAGGCATACAACTTGTCAAGGAAGGGCATAACTTTTACAACTTAGAAGGAAGTGACAACATCATCCTATTTTATACCAATCGCTACAAAGAACAACCCCTAATTGTCAAGGGGGCCGGTGCCGGTGCCGATGTCACGGCCTCAGGTATTTTTGCTGACATCATCAGAATTGGAAAGCAGTAATTATGGATGAAATCAAGATTTTTTGTCCCGCCAGTGTGGCCAACATGTCCTGTGGATTTGATGTTTTGGGATTTTGCCTTGGCCCTGTGGGCGACGAAATGATCATCCGTAAAACAAATTCCCCCGGAGTCAAAATCACCAAAATTGAAGGTCAAGACCTTCCCCTGGATGTAAAAAAAAATGTTGCAGGCGTAGCCGCAGAAGCCCTGCTCAAAGCACACCCCGCCCAAACGGGCTTTGAAATCGAAATCTATAAAAAAATCAAGGCAGGAAGTGGTATTGGGAGCAGTGCCGCCAGTGCTGCCGGAGCTGTTTTTGGTATTAATGAATTGCTAAACAAACCCTTTACAGCCCACGAATTGATCGCTTTCGCAATGGAAGGTGAAGGTTTGGCCAGTGGAGCTGCACATGCCGACAATGTAGCTCCCGTCCTTATGGGGGGGATCACTTTGGTCAGAACCATTGACCCAGTCGACGTGATCAAACTGCCTAGCCCAAATGAATTGACTGCCGTTATCTTACACCCCAAGATTGAATTAAAAACCTTGCACGCACGTGAAATAATCAAAAAAAACGTGACCATGGAAAAAGCAATCCAACAATGGGGAAATTTAGGGGCTTTTGTCTCTGCACTATTCAATGAAGATTACGATTTGATCTCAAGAAGTTTAAAAGATGAAATTGTTGAACCCATGCGATCACTGCTGATCCCTGAGTTTGATTCGCTTAAAAAAGCCTCCATTGATGCCGGAGCATTGGGTTTTGGGATTTCTGGTTCTGGCCCATCGGTTTACGCCCTAACTAAAGGAATGGACACTGCGCACAAAGTCTCTAAGGTCATTAATCAAATCATTTCATCGATTGGTATAGATTTTGAAATACACATATCTGAAATTAACAAACAAGGAATCAAAATTCTACCCAATTAATGAAGTACTTCAGTCTTAATCACAACTCGAAAAGTACACTTTTTCACGATGCGGTAAAAAGAGGTTTGGCCCCCGACAGGGGACTCTACTTCCCCGAAACCATCCCCCAACTCCCGCAAAGTTTTTTTGAGGATATTGAAAAAATTAGCATTCCTCAGATGGCCTACCGGGTCATTAAGCCCTATGTCGGAAATCAAATATTGAAAGACAAACTGATGGAGATTGTCACAGAAACACTGGATTTTGACTTTCCCATCATAGAAATCGCCGATAATATTGCCGCCTTAGAATTGTTCCAAGGCCCAACCTTGGCCTTTAAAGACGTTGGGGCACGTTTTATGGCGCGTTCCTTGGGGCATCTCAACCAAGGCAGTAAAGAAAAAATAACCGTATTGGTCGCCACCTCAGGGGACACCGGAGGTGCAGTAGCCAACGGATTTCTGGGGGTCAAAGGCGTGAATGTGGTCATCTTATACCCCAAAGGGAAAGTCAGTGAAATTCAAGAAAAACAACTCACCACTCTGGGGCAAAATATCACCGCTTTGGAAATTGACGGTGTATTTGACGATTGCCAAGAAATGGTCAAAACCGCCTTTCTGGATTCAGCTTTGTCCAGTATAAACCTCACCTCGGCCAACTCCATCAATGTTGCCCGATGGTTACCTCAAATGTTTTATTATTTTATCGCCTACAGATCCCTCAAAAGCAAAAACAAAAGATTGGTGTTCTCTGTTCCCAGTGGAAATTTTGGGAACATCTGTGCCGGTATCATGGGACAGCAGATGGGATTACCCATTGACCATTTTATCGCCAGCACCAATGTAAACGACGCCGTTCCTCGTTATCTGGAAACGGGAACCTATGATCCTTTGCCAACGATACAAACCATCTCCAACGCCATGGATGTGGGCAACCCCAGTAACTTCATCAGAATTCAGAAAATTTTCAACAACGATGTTGTTAAAATGAAAAAGACCCTCTCCGGCTATCGGTTTACAGATCAAGAAACCAGAAAAGCCCTAAAGGAAATATACGAC
>CAJXEG010000161.1 GCA_913052425.1 uncultured Flavobacteriaceae bacterium
GTCATTGCTCCCACCCAAGGGCCAGCCGAGAGCGATGCATAAATGAGCCAAAAACTGCGGCTAACTAAAGCCCCACAACAGTCAGTTTTAAGCATTCTAAGAATGCTGCATTGCACACACGACTGCTGCACAATCCACCACTAAACGACCGCGTACAGCCGCCAAAAAACAACCGCGTCGCCATCGCTTGCAAATCAGCGCGGGCGACGTTGTAAAAGTCTCATCTTATATCTCAACAGAGATAACTTAAAAGTTTATGCGCTATAACGGCCAGTGAAAGGAATAACCCATCACCGATAAATAGGTAACCGTCGCCAATATAACTCCTACTATGGGTATCAAGGCCTCGGTTACGCGGATACTTTACGCTGAGAAACCGCTGGCGGTTACTTTAGGTTTTAATAATTCACGCCAAAGGTGACGCACAGGAAATTCAATCAGGGCACCAATAAATTGGGGAAACAAAAAGAAAAGAAAATGTTCGAGTTCTAAGGGTGACGGAGTATGAAGATCTAAAGCAATGGTGGTGTCCCTAGTTAACAACATAAAGCCCACTAGCCCCGCTAGAAACCACCCGTAAAAAATAGCAACTCGACCCCGATTGAACCGCGTTATCGCCGTGAAAAAACAGGCCAAAAATAGCGCAAATCCGACGACTTTTTTGTAAATAACCGCCTCAGACAGAATTAGAAACGAAACTATAAATATGATCGGCCAAGCAAAAAACTACCATTTCTCGCAATCGCGTGATTTTAAGGCAAGTCGAATACAAAAAAGGGACAGCATTGGGGTTCGAGAATTGTTTTTGACTACAAAGGTCATATATTCTTTGGCATCGGGGATCGAGGAAATCGCGATGTCAATCCACAAGATCTCAATCGCGACGGTGGTAAAATCTACCGTTTGAATCTCGATGGAAGTATTCCGGAGGACAACCCCTTCACCGATCAAGAAGGAGCACTTAAAGCAGTATACTCCTACGGTCACAGGAACCCTCAAGGCATGACCATTCATCCCAAAACGGGTGAGGTCTGGGAAAATGAGCACGGCCCAAAAGGAGGGGACGAAATCAATATTGTTCAAAAAGGAAAAAACTACGGGTGGCCTTTAATTACCTATGGTATCAACTACAGTGGTACCTCCATTACTGACAAGAGGTCCATGCCTGGTATGGAACAACCTTTTTATTATTGGGTACCGTCGATTGCACCCAGTGGAATGGCTTTTTCCAGTTCGAATGTCTATAAAAAATGGAAAGGAAACCTTTTTGTGGGATCATTGAAATTTAAATATTTGGAACGTTTGGTTATCAAAAAAGGAAAAGTAGTTAAACGCGAAAAAATTCTTGATGATATCGGACGGGTAAGAAACGTCAAAGAAGGTCCTGACGGTTATCTCTATCTGGGGGTAGAAGGAAAGGGTATTCTTAAGGTGGTTCAAAAATAATGAAAATACTTATCGGTATAGTGGGCTTGTTCATCCTTTTTGAGGGAACATGGCTTTATCAAAAAAAACCCCTTGAACAAAGCATAACCGATGGGCAAGAAATTTATCAAGACTTTTGCATCCAATGTCATTTAGACACCGGTGAGGGAGTTTCCGGAGTTTTTCCCCCTTTGGCAAAATCAGATTATTTGGTCAACAATACCGAAATGAGTATTCGGGGACTCAAATTTGGCATGAGTGGGCCCATAGTGGTCAATGGAGAGGAATACAATGGTGTCATGCAAGACCAGGGGCTTGATGATGTTGAAATTGCCGATGTTATGAATTACATTCTCAACAAATGGGGTAATGAATTTAAGGGAATGATTACCGAAGAACAAGTTGCCAGTATAAATGAATAATCAATTGCGTTTTGGGTAAAATTTACCGTTATCTCTATATCGTTATTTTTTTGATTTTTTTGGTTTGGATGATCTTTCTGGATACACACTCACTAAAGATTCACCATGAATTAAACCAAGAGGTCGACAAACTTGAAGTACAAAAAAAGGAACTCATCCATTTGATTGAAAAGGATCAAAGAAGCATTCAACAATTAAAAAGCAAAGATAGCTTGGAGCACTTTGCCCGTGAAAATTACGGACACAAAAAAGAAGATGAGACCATTTTCTATATTGAGTTTGAAGATAGTTTGGATCCCCAATAAATTAAATTCATTTTTGACCAATCTAGTTTGTTATAATTTTTTAAGCCATAATTTTAATTGTATTTTTATAAAAATTTCAACCGGATAAATGGCTAAAATTATTGCGATTGCCAACCAAAAGGGGGGCGTAGGAAAAACTACCACGGCTGTTAACCTAGCGGCAGCAATGGCAATCTTGGAGAAAAAAATTTTGTTGGTGGACGCAGATCCACAAGCCAATGCAACTTCTGGCTTGGGTATTGAGGTTAAAAGTCAAAAACTAGGGACCTATCAATTGTTGGAGCATACTGCCACAGCTGATCAAACCATCATCCCCACCAGCACCCCAAATCTCGATTTGATTCCTTCTCACATCGATCTTGTGGCCACCGAAATCGAATTGGTAGATAAAAAAAATCGGGAATACATGCTGAGAAAAGCCCTAGATACCGTTGAAAATAACTATGATTACATCATTATTGATTGCGCCCCATCCTTGGGACTGATCACTCTAAATGCACTGGCGGCGGCAAAATCATTAATCATCCCTATCCAATGTGAATATTTTGCACTGGAAGGGTTGGGTAAGCTTTTGAACACCATTAAAAGTGTCCAAAAAATACACAACAAAAAACTAGACATCGAAGGCTTATTACTGACCATGTATGACTCACGTTTGAGACTCTCCAATCAGGTGGTGGAAGAAGTTCAAAAGCACTTCGGGAAGATGGTTTTTAAAACCATTATTCAACGGAATATCCGTTTGAGTGAGGCACCGAGTTTTGGAGAAAGTATTATCGACTATGATGCCACCAGTAAAGGGTCCAAAAACTACCTTTCACTTGCCAATGAAATCATAAAGAAGACGAAAAAAATAATTAATGGCTAAGAAAAACAAAAAACAGGCTTTGGGAAGAGGGCTTTCAGCCCT
>CAJXEG010000162.1 GCA_913052425.1 uncultured Flavobacteriaceae bacterium
GGCCAGTCTGATGGGCTATTTACTTTCTTTGGACGAGGCTTATGATTTTAATAGTCTGAAATTCCATTTTTGGGCGGGTATCATCACTTTAATTCTAAGCTTTAGCTTGTGTGTTTTGCATCGAATGAAGGACAAGGAAAATCTTTTCTTGGGTTCGTATCTTTTGACATTGGTCGCATTAACGGTTGCGGGACACAAAGGGGGGCAGATCACCCATGGTGAGGATTACCTCTCCACCGCCGAGTTGTTTGAAAAGCCAAAGTTGATCGTACAAAAGGACAGTATTGATTACTATAAGGAGGTAGTCCATGTGATTTTTGAGGACAAATGCATCAGTTGTCACAATGCTAACAAAAGCAAAAGCGAACTGCGATTGGATCGTTATGACCTGATGTTAAAAGGCGGAGAGCGAGGAAGTATGTTCGATGCCCAAAACCCAAACCAAGGTCGATTGGTGCAATACATCAGCTTGCCCAAGGAGGATGAATTGCATATGCCTCCAAAAAATAAGTCCCAACTGACTGAAAAGGAAAAATGGCTACTGAATCATTGGGCTACATCCGGTTCCTATTTGAATGAAGGAAAGGTTAGCTTAGTGAAAAATGAAGATTTAAAATCCAATGTAATGTCCTTTTTGGGAGCTGATCAGCAGGTGAAAGCTGCCGGGAGAAATGACTTGGCGAAGCTGTTGGCCAAGGGATTTAGAATCAAACCCAATGCCTTACACGATAATTTACTAAGGATCAAGTACATGAAATCCCAATTGAGCGAAGATCATTTGGAAACTTTGAATAAGGTTAAAAACCAACTCGTCGAATTGGATGTCAGCAATACCAATTTTAACGATGAAATGGCCAGTATTTTGGAGGATTTTCCCCGTCTTAAAGTTTTGCGAATGGATCAAACCCAAATCAGTGATGATGCACTGAATTTCCTTAAAAACAGAGCATTAGAGGTGTTGAATTTGTGCAATACTAAGGTAACCCATCAAGGGGTACAAAACTTACTTAAAGTGAATCCTCCAAAAACGGTTTATGCCTGGAACACTGCTATTGACAGAGATCAACAAAAACAATTGGCTTCAATTGCTCCTTCATTGATCCATTTTGGTTCTTCTGATTTATTTTCGGAAAAGTTGAGTCTCAGTCCCCCAGAGATACACAATCCGAATGTCATTTTTGAAGATAGTATTAGTATCGTGTTTGAGGAACATCAGCTTAAAAATATCAACATCCATTATACTTTGGATGGAAGTGAGCCTGACGAAAATGCTCCTTTATATACTGTTCCTTTTCGTTTGACCAACTCTAAAACGCTAAAAGCAAAATCCATAAAAAAGGGCTGGGCTGATAGCGAACTGTTTGAACAAATGATTTTTAAAAACAGTAACCATATTATTGAACATAAAGTAAATAATGACTTGGACAAGAGTTTTTCCATCAGTCATCATGTCAACTTTACTTTTAAAGACAATCAGGGGGTACTTTTCGATGGAAAAAAAGGGGAAAGAGTGTATAGAGGAACCAGTATTGAAGATGCCAAAACATGGCTGGGTGTAGTGGAAGAGGATTTGGAGATTGAGGTTAAACTCAAAGATGTCGAAAAAATCAAGCATGTCACTTTGAGCATGTTGGAAAACCTAGATATGAGTACGATTTACCCAAAAAAAATTGAAGTTTACGGCAGATCCTCTGATGGGAAATATCAATTACTTCAATCTTTGTCAGTTCCAGTACAGCACGAGCCGGATGAACGGATATCCTATTTTAAAGACTTTACCTTGTCTGTTGATTTAAGGGGATACGAAGAGGTTAAAATTCGAGCATTGAACCATATAACTTTTCCCAATGCTCCAGTCTATAAAAAATGGAATAAAAGAAAGTCTTGGCTTTTTGCAGATGAATTGATTTTTTGGTAATTCTAGAATCTACAATCAAATTGGGTTTACACGAAAAAACAGATGAATAGATCAATACAAACATTCATGGACTATGGCATCCAAGTGTTGCTTATCTGTGTGGTTTTTGGTAGCCTTAATGCACAGGAAACTGAGATCAACACCATTAAGTCAAGGATCTACCAGAGTATCATTGAAGACCATTTGAATGCTCCTTCAAACGCTACAATAGAAGATTTCGACGAAAATATCAATCAGATCAGCTCTGATTTTGATGGTGAAAAATGGTCCTTTATTCAATACAGTGATGTTTCAAGAGAAGGGTTTGATAACAGAATTCACCTCAATAATCTTGTTAAAATGGCTGTTGCTTACAAAAGCAATGCCTCAAAATATTTTAAAGACAAATCCCTATTCCAAAAGATCGTTAATGGATTGCACTTTTGGTGTAAAAATGATTTTGTAGGAGAGAATTGGTGGAACAATCAGATTGGTACCCCAACGAACTTGATAGAACTGATGTTGGTCATCGGAGAGCAACTCCCTGAGGTGTTGATTGTAAAATCGCAAGAGATCATCAATCGAGCTGATATCAACAAAGGGGGCTCACGACCCGGTGGTGATCGAATCAAAGTATCTTCTATCGCTGCCAAAAACCAACTTTTTTTGAATGATCAAACCCAATTTGAATTGATCATCAACATCATAGAAAATGAAATTAAGTTTGTGGATTGGATCGGCAACGATTTTGGTTATACCTATTCAAAATCCAATACCGGGGGATTTAACGAGTTTTTAAAAGCCAATGGCAGGGGATTGCAATACGATTACAGTTTTCACCACAGAACCGATGGAGTGAATAATACCCTCTCCTATGGTCTTGGGTGGGCCAATGCTTTTGTGGAATGGGCCTATTATGTAAGAAATACCGATTATGCTTTTTCGTCAGAAAAAACAAAGATTTTGGTCGACTATTACTTGGACGGTGTTTGTAAGACTTCCGTTTATGGGGTAAAACCCGATTTCGCTGCCAAGAACAGAAGTATTTCAAGGATTGGAAGTACTAAAGCCTTTGATAATGAGATTCCCGAAAAGATCGTAGCACTGACCGACTACCGATCAGACGAATTGAAAGAAATTATAAAATTGAGGTCGAA
>CAJXEG010000163.1 GCA_913052425.1 uncultured Flavobacteriaceae bacterium
CTAGAACACCAGCACGGTGCCCTCCTGTTGCTACGGCATAGGCTTTGGCATAATCAAGGCCGTGACCGTGAAGGTCATTTTCGGGGTGAACAGCGATCAATGTCGGTACACCAAATCCTCTCAAGAATTCTTCTCTAACCTCGGATCCGGGACATTTGGGTGCCACCATGATCACGGTTAAATCTTTTCGGACGGTCATCCCTTCCTCCACGATATTAAAACCGTGAGAATAGGAAAGGGTTGCCCCTTCTTTCATTAAAGGCACTACAGCTTCGATCACAGAACTGTGATTCTTGTCTGGAGTCAAGTTGATAACCACATCGGCAGTGGGAATCATGTCTTCGTAGTTTCCAACATTGAAATTATTGTCAATAGCATTTTGGTAGGAAGCTCTCTTTTGATCGATGGCTCCTTGACGCAGGGTGTAGCTGATATCCAGACCGGAGTCGCGCATGTTGAGCCCTTGATTGAGCCCTTGAGCACCGCATCCAACAATGACGATTTTTTTGCCTTTAAGCGCATCAACGCCTTGGTCGAACTCCGACTGATCCATAAAGCGGCATTGTCCCAGTTGATCTAATTTTTGTGCTAATGAAAGTTGATTGAAATAGTTGGCCATTATAATGATGGTTTATGTTAATTATCTGATTTAAATTTTTTAAGTATTTCACTGATTCCCATTTTGGATTTGGTGACTGAAATTCGTCCAGATCGAACAAATTGAAGCAAGCCAAAGGGTGCAAGGTCTTGATACAAACGATCGGTTTCTTTTCGGAATCCTGTTTTTTCTATGACAAAATACTCGGGAGAAACGGTTACGATGTTGGCGTGACTTTCTTTGATGATGTTTTGAATGTGCCGTTCTTCAAACAAAGCACTGGATTTGACTTTGTAGAGTGCACTTTCTTGAAAAATGGTTTCCTCATCGGTGTGATAAAAAGCCCTGATCACATCGACCTGCTTTTCTATTTGCTTGATGATTTTTTTTACATTATCCTCCGGAACTTGGACGATGATGATGAATCTGAAAACGTCTTTGATTTCGGACTGTGAAGTTGTCAAACTTTCAATATTAATGTGACGTTTTAAAAAAATAGCAGAAATGCGATTCAGCAATCCTACGTTGTTTTCGGAGTAAATCGAAATGGTAAATGTTTTATCCATTATTACTTCATTTATTTGAGTCGTATGTCAGAGACTGAAGCTCCGGTTGGGATCATGGGAAATACATTGTCTTCTTTTTCGACACATACCTCAAGGAAGTAGGGCTTATCGGAGGCAATCATTTCGGCTACTGCAGCATCGAGATTTTCTCTTTTGTCTACTTTTTTGGCATCCAGATAATAGCCTTTTGCTATAGCAACAAAGTCGGGATTTACCATTTCGGTCGAGGCATAGCGTTTGTCAAAAAACAATTGCTGCCATTGTCTTACCATTCCCAAAAACTCATTGTTGAGAACAACAATTTTAACAGCGGCTTGGGTTTGGAAAATGGTTCCCAATTCTTGTATGGTCATTTGGTATCCCCCATCGCCGATCACAGCAACGACTTCTCTCTCTGGAGCTCCCATTTTAGCACCTAGAGCAGCGGGCAGGGCAAAACCCATGGTTCCCAGTCCACCTGAAGTAACATTACTTCTTGAACGAACAAAATCCGTATATCTACAAGCCACCATTTGGTGTTGGCCAACATCGGTTACTAAAACAGCATCCCCCTGGGTGTGTTTGTTGATGGAAACGATGACTTCTCCCATGGTCAAACCCTCTTTTTCTGGGCGCAGATCCTTGTCGATAACTTCCTTGACCTCCACTTTCATCAATTCGTCAAAACGCCCCATCCATTGGTCGTGGGATTTTTTTTGAATCAAGGGAATCAAGGCTTCTAAACTTTTTTTACAGTCCCCCAAAACCGGAACATCAACCATTACATTTTTATTGATCTCAGCCGGATCAATTTCAAAGTGTATGATTTTGGCCTGCTTGGCATAAGTTTCCAAACTTCCGGTGACCCTATCGTCAAACCGCATACCTACTGCGATGAGCAGGTCGCATTCATTGGTCAGTAAATTGGGTCCGTAATTACCGTGCATCCCCACCATACCCACATTGAATGGATGGGCTGTGGGCAATGCGGAAAGTCCCAGTATGGTCCAGGCAGCAGGAATCCCGGACTTTTCTACAAAGGCTTTGAATTCCTCCTCGGCACTCCCCAAGATGACCCCTTGTCCCCAAACGATAAAAGGTTTTTTGGCCTTGTTGATTAACTCGGCTGCTTTTGTCACCGCATGCGTGTCCAAAGGAGAAACAGGTTTATAACTTCTGACCCCAGTACATTTTTGATATTTAAAATCCAAAGTGTCGAACTGAGCATTTTTTGTTATGTCGATCAAAACCGGACCAGGTCTGCCGGATCTGGCAATGTAAAAAGCCTTGGCAAAAATTTCGGGTATTTCGGCGGCATTGGTGATCTGATAATTCCACTTGGTAACCGGGGTTGAAATCCCAATGATGTCGGTTTCTTGAAAAGCATCGGAACCCAAAAGATGAGACCCCACCTGACCTGTAATGCAAACCATGGGTGTGGAGTCGATTTGTGCATCGGCAATTCCGGTCACTAGATTGGTTGCTCCAGGACCAGATGTTGCAATGGCTACTCCCACCTTTCCTGAAGTTCTGGCATATCCTTGAGCGGCATGTGTAGCCCCTTGCTCATGGCGTGTCAATACATGATTCAATTCATCCTGAAACTTGTACAATTCATCATAAACGGGCATAATCGCTCCACCGGGATAGCCGTAGATCAAGTCTACCCCTTCGGCCAAAAGACACCTTATTACGGCTTCTGCACCGGAAATTTTTATGCTTTCGCTTTCGACCTCTTGCAAGGCGATTTGTTCTTTTGTTTTCATCTGATTAATTATCGGTTACACAACCCTCCGAAGCTGTCGATACACTTTTTATGTATTTGTACAAAACGCCCTTCGAAAATTTGTAGG
>CAJXEG010000164.1 GCA_913052425.1 uncultured Flavobacteriaceae bacterium
GTGGTACATCCACCCAATTGACTTCCACTTTCGATCAAGGTCGTTTGGGCACCTGTTCGTCCGGCTTGAATGGCGGCTATTGTTCCTGCAGTCCCTCCCCCAACGATCAAGATGTCTGTTTCCGTAAAACTTTCCTTGACTCGGTATGGTTTGACCAATGTTTCTGCATGGAGCGCGCCGGGAAGTCCTGCTGCAACAGAAAAGGCCCCTATTGATTTGAGCAAAGCTCTTCTCTTAATTTTACTCATGTTCTTAATTTATACTTCAGTTATAATGGATTTATCATCCGTAACACTTATGCTTCAGTCTGACTTATTAGGAACAATTTACCGATTTCAATTTAACTTCGAAAACACTGCCTCGTTTTTTGAAAAGTTTAGATCGTCTTTGTGATTGTTTTTTTAAAACAAAAACTGAACTTTAATGTGCATTTGAATATTATTTAAATTAAAAGTAAATAATCTGTTACTTGATCTCGTTCTGCACTTACATGCTTTTATAGAATTTAACTAGAGTACAACAACCAGTGTAATGACACTTATTTCGGAAATCACTGAAAGCTAGTTATTTGTATATTTATTGAATGGAATACACAGCCAGTCAAAGGGATTTCTCGCATTCATAAAAGGGAGACTCTGGATTTTAACTGTAATTTCCATCACAGGTAACAAAAATTACCCCAAAGAAAAGTTTTTAAAACATTTAAATTTTACCTCATGAAAACACAATCAACTTTTGTTAATCTCTTTTTCAGCTTGGTCATTATGATTTACTTTAGCTGTGATCAACCAAAAAAAGATACTGACAATACCCTTTTAAACCCCTGGATTGGGCCATTTGAAGGGATTCCTGCTTTTGACCAAGTTCGGGTTGAGGATGTTGAAGAGGCAATGCTCAGCGCTATGGCCTCACATTTGGAAGAAATTCAGACCATTGCCGATGATACAGCCCCTCCTTCTTTTGAGAATACCATCGTGGCCATGGAGCGCAGTGGTTATCAATTGGAAAGAGCTTATGCTTATTATGGGGTGTTGTCAAGAAATCAATCCACTCCGAAATTTAGGGATATTCAAAAAAAATTGGCCCCCGATTTTGCAGATTACCGTTCAAAAATCATTCAAAATGAAAAACTTTTTAAAAAGATCGCTACGGTTTATAAGTTTTCAAAACAAAATCCATTGGAAGCAGATCAGCAACGCCTTTTGGAATGGACTTACCAAACCTACGAAATGAGTGGTGCGGCATTAGATAAAAAGAAAAAAAATCGATATGCCGAAATCAATAAAGAATTATCTCAGTTGTATACCTCCTTTTCTAACAATGTACTTCATGACGAGGAAAATTACATCACTTATCTTACTGAAGATCAGTTGGGTGGCCTACCGGAGGGTTTTGTCAAATCTTCGGCTCAGATAGCTAAAGACAAAGGTGAAGAGGGCAAATATGCCATCATCAATACCCGTTCCTCTATGGACCCATTTCTTACTTTTTCTACAGAGCGCCTATTAAGAAAACAGGTTTGGGAAAACTATTATTCGCGAGGAGACAATGAAGATGAATATGACAACAAAGCAATTATTGCTAAGATATTAAAACTCCGACATGAAAGGGTCCAATTGTTGGGATACGCAAATTTTGCGGAATGGCGATTGCAAAACAGAATGGCCAAAACACCCAAGAACGCCTTAGATCTTCTTGAAACCATTTGGCCCTCAGCCACAGAAAGAGTTGCTGAAGAAGTAGCCGATATGCAAATGATTGCCAATCAAGATCAGATTGTCATAGCACCCTGGGATTATCGCTTTTATGCAGAAAAAGTACGAAAAGAAAAATACGATCTTGACTCTGACGAAGTCAAGCAATATTTACAATTGGATCAACTCACCGATGCGATGCATTATGTTGCCGGTCGTTTGTTTTTTTATGATTTTAGTCCGCTTGCAGTCGGCACAGTTCCGGTTTTTAATCAAGATGTAAAGGTTTGGGAGGTAAAGGATAAAAGAACGGGAAAACACATTGGGCTATGGTATTTAGATCCATTTGCAAGACCGGGGAAACGCTCGGGTGCCTGGGCCACGACCTATAGGAGTTACAGTAGTTTTGATGGTGAAAAAAATGTACTTGCCTCCAACAATTCAAATTTTGTAAAACCCGCACCCGGAGAGCCTGTATTGGTATCATGGGACGATGCCACTACTTTCTTTCATGAATTTGGTCATGCATTACACTTTTTTGCTTCAAACGTTCGCTACCCTACCCTCAATAGTGGTGTTCGAGATTACACTGAGTTTCAATCACAACTTTTAGAACGTTGGTTGTCCAGCGATGAAGTGATTGACAAATTTTTGATCCATCATCAAACCGGGGAACCCATTCCCGATGATCTGGTAGCAAAAATTAAAAATGCTGCTACTTTTAATCAGGGATTCGCCACAACAGAATATTTGGCATCCGCTCTAATGGATTTGAAACTTCATATGTCCGACCCCGATGATATCGATATGGAAAGCTTTGAGCGTGAAACTTTGAAATCCATGAACATGCCGAAAGAATTACCCATGCGCCATCGCACCCCTCATTTTAGTCATGTTTTTTCCGGGGAGGGCTATGCCACTGCCTACTACGGCTATATTTGGGCAGATGTTTTGACAGCCGATGCAGCAGAAGCATTTGTGGAAGCCCCAGGAGGTTTTTATGATGATAAACTCGCCAAGCGTTTGGTAAAATATTTGTTTGCACCGCGAAATTCAATCGACCCACAGCAGGCCTACCGATGGTTTAGAGGTCGCGATGCTCAAATTGATGCTTTAATGCGGGCAAGGGGTTTTG
>CAJXEG010000165.1 GCA_913052425.1 uncultured Flavobacteriaceae bacterium
GAAAAAGATCCAAAACAAATTTTACAAAGTGCCATGTTCAACGAAGATTACAATGAAATGGTCATTGTCAAAGACATTGAACTCTATTCACTTTGCGAACATCATATGTTACCATTTTTTGGAAAAGCACATATAGCATACATTCCCAATGGTAAAATTGTAGGTTTGAGTAAAATTCCCAGAGTAGTGGATGTTTTTTCCAGAAGATTACAAGTTCAAGAGCGACTCACGGAGCAGGTACTGGATTGTATCAACGAAACATTGGAGCCTGTTGGAGTTGGTGTTGTCATTGAAGCTTCTCACATGTGTATGATGATGAGAGGGGTTCAAAAACAGAATTCTACCACCACCACTTCAGGTTTTAGAGGATCTTTCAAGGAAAGAGATACCCGAAACGAGTTTTTAAAACTGATTACCTCAGGTTTGAGCTAATCTTTATTTTTTTTCTCAAAGAGGAACTTTAAACCAATTCTACTTAGGAACTTTTTTTCAAACTCCCAAAAGAATTTGAATTGAAAAAAGATTGTCGCAACGACGATGAGCAAAATCTGATAAATGGGAAAGATGATCAATATCCTTAATAGGGTATAAATTACCCTTCCTAACGGAACTTTTACAAAGTCTGAAGGTTGAACACCCAAAAATTCCAACACAGGGGCTGCCAGTTTTGCACTCGCAGACCCTGTAATAGCAAAAACGATAAAAATAATAGCCAACTGAGTATTGGATGTTATTCCCCATTTTTTTTTGAGGTACTTAATCATAGGGGCTTATCCTAGGATTGAAATGATTTGTTCCCCCAGCTCAACACCGATTCTGTCTTGTGCTTCTAAGGTAGCTGCTCCAATGTGTGGAGTCAAAGATATTTTTGGATGCATCAGCAATTTCACCTCGGGTTTGGGCTCATTTTCAAAAGTATCCAAACAGGCAAAAGCCAATTTGTTACTCTCCAACGCATCTATCAGAGCAACTTCGTCTACGACGCCACCACGCGCAGCATTGATGATGACCGAACCGTCTTTCATCGTACCCAACTCTTTTTTACCGATCACATAATCTTTTTGTGCAGGAACATGTAAGCTGATAAAGTCAGATTGCTCTAATACATGCTCCATAGTGGTGGTTTCGATAGAAACTTTTAGTGATGCTCCGTTAAATAGGGAAACTTCTATCTCTGCCACATCCATATACTTATCTGTGGCGATAACATTCATGCCGACTCCAAGACCTATTTTAGCTACTTCTTGGCCAATTCTTCCGAATCCAATGATTCCAAGTGTTTTACCGCTCAATTCGATTCCTTTGGCATAGGCCTTTTTTAAACCTTTAAAGTTTGATTCGCCCTCAAGAGGCATATTGCGATTGGAGTCGTAAAGAAACCTTACACCACCAAAAAGATGGGCAAATACCAACTCAGCCACAGAGGAAGAGGAGGCAGCAGGAGTATTGATTACGCTTAGTCCCTTTTCGCGGGCATATTCCACATCGATATTATCCATTCCTACACCACCACGACCAATGATTTTAAGTCCCGGACAGGAGTCGATCAATTCTTTTCTTGCAGTAGTTGCACTTCTCACCAAGAGGACTGTAATTTTGTTCTCATTGATGTAATTGATCAGTTGTTCTTGAGCGACATTGGTAGTGATGACCTCAAAACCGGCTTCAGTTAACACGTCAATACCGGATTGGGAAACACCGTCGTTTGCTAATATTTTCATTGTATATTTATTTGTTAAGCTTTTCTTTCAAATTCTTGCATGCAGTCCACCAAAATTTGAATGCTCTCAATGGGTAATGCATTATAGATGGAAGCACGGTAGCCCCCTACAGAGCGGTGACCTTTCAATCCACTGATATTGGCCTGATTCCAAAGCGGATCAAAAACTTCAGCTTGCTGATCATCTTTTAGGTTGAAGGTAGCATTCATATTACTTCGATCCTCGGTATGGGCGAAACCTTCAAACAAAGAGTTTCGATCAATCTCGTTGTATATCAGGGCTGCTTTTTTTTCATTTTGAGCCCCTACACCCTCCAAACCTCCATTCTTGGCGATCCAACGCAGATTCAGCAAAACAGTGTAGACCGGAAATACGGGTGGCGTATTGAACATACTTCCTGCATTGGCCTGCACCTCGTAGTTTAACATGGAGGGTATGACCCGGCTCACTTTTTTGAAAGAGGATTCTTTGATCACAACCAAGGTAACACCGGACGGCCCCATATTTTTCTGGGCTCCGGCATAAAACATGTCGAATTTTGAATAATCAAAAGACCTCGAAAAAATATCAGAACTCATATCAGCCACCAAAGGCACTTCGGTATCTGGAAGCGATTTGTATTGGGTTCCAAAAATGGTATTGTTGGTGGTCAGATGCAGATAATCCAAGTCGTTGGGGATATCAAATCCTTTGGGTATATAATTGAAATTAGTATTTTTTGAGGAAGCGACCTCTACGACCTCTCCTAAATTTTTTGCTTCTTTAATGGCTTTGGTAGACCAAGTACCAGAATTGACATAACCCGCTTTGTTTTCCAACAAGTTATAGGCTGTCATCAAAAATTGCAAACTGGCTCCACCTTGAAGAAACATGGCTTTGTAACCTTTGCCTTCTAAACCTAAAAGTTTGAGGGAGAGGGAACAGGCCTCTTCCATTATGGCTTTAAATTCATTGCTTCTGTGAGATATTTCTATCAGTGATAAACCGATATTGTCCAGTTCTAAAACGGCTTTGGCGGCTCCCTCGATTACTTCC
>CAJXEG010000166.1 GCA_913052425.1 uncultured Flavobacteriaceae bacterium
CGTATTCCCAAAGTTTACTATTCCCTGTAGGATTTTATGCTCCTCCTTAGTAGTTTCCTCCTCACCGGTCAATTCCAAGGCTTGAGACAATTTATCAATGGAAAATTCACTGTTCTTCTGCGCCAAGCGCGACTCCATAAAGCGAGTGATTTTACTCATGGGGATGGTGAGAAAAAACAAAAAATATCGATCTATGGTATAAATGGGAAAGGCCACTGCCTTGGAGAAAGTCATGGCGTTCCTATTAGCGTAGACCTTGGGTAGAATCTCTCCAAAAAAGAGAATTAAAAAAGTAATCACCCCTATTTCAATTAAAAGAACTACCAATGGATTTTCAATCTGACTAAAAAGACTCTCCCCTAGAGAGGCGAATAGTAATACAATAGCAATATTAATAAAGTTATTGGTAATCAGTATTGTAGCCAAAAGTCGTTTGGGTTTATGGAGCATCTTTTGAATGATATTCATTTGCCGGGACTTTTTATCCTCTTCTGAATCCAGTTGTTCTTTGGTCAAAGAAAAGAAAGCCACCTCAGCACCAGAGACCAGTCCTGAGGTGATCAATAGCAATACAAGTAAAATGAACTGGATCAGCAACGGCCCCTGATCATCTAGGAAGGTGATAAAAAAACTTAAAGGGTCAGGATCCAATTAACTTATACTTTGATTAAAATGGAAGATCGCTTTCCGGAGGATTTTCTTCCACAGCCCGCGGGGCAGATGCCTCGGGATTTGATCCCGCCACCTCACTCTTCTTAGTGGTCAAAAAGGTAAATTCATCCACATTGACTTCGGTGGTGTAACGATCTTTTTGATCTTGATCTTGCCACTTTCTGGTTTTAATCCTTCCCTCGATGTAGATTTTGTCCCCTTTACTAAGGTATTTCTCACAAATCTCCGCAGCTTTGTTCCGAACCACCACATTGTGCCAATCGGTGTTGGTCACTTTTTCTCCAGAGGTTTTGTTGGTATACACTTCGTTGGTTGCAAGTGGAAATCTTCCTATGCAACCTCCACCGTCGAAGTAATGCATTTTAACATCATCTCCAAGGTGGCCAATTAACATAACTTTGTTTAATGTACCATTCATGATAAAAGATTTTTGGATTACACTACCAAATGTAATGAATCGCGATCAGTTGATAAAAAATTTGTCTCTAAAATTTTGGAGTACCTTGGGCATTGGATAATCTTGAATATTGCTGCTTTGAGTAACTAAATTACTACTGTCGCTGAGCTTGACAATCCAAAAGTTAATTTCTAAATTTTGATGGGTAAGCTTGTGAAAAATCGGCTGATCATTCCATTTGTCAATCACAAAATCGGAACTGATCCGGTGTTCGGCCAAAAGTGAATTGAGCTGATGTGTTTGAAAATGCTTTTGCTTGGCGAAAGTTTCAATCAGGGGAAATTGATACAGGTTTTGCCAGATGCCTTTTCCCTCTCTTTTCTGCAAAAGGGTATTTTTGAATTCATCGATCAATACAAAAAAATGGAGGTAACGGTTTTTTACTTTTACTTTTTTGGCTTTGATGGGAAGTAAACCCACCTTAGCTTGTTGGAAAGCTACACAGTCTTTAACAAAAATACAATCTTGACAATTGGGGTTTTTGGGAACGCACTGAAGTGCACCGAATTCCATCATGGCTTGGTTAAAGTCCCCCGGAGGGGCCCCTTGCATCAAATGCTGGGCTTTTTCTTTGTAAATCCTGTGAGCTGCCGAGGCATCGATAGGTTGATCCATACCAAAAATCCTTGACAACACCCTATACACATTTCCATCCACAACCGCTTGATCTTGGCCGAAACAGATAGACGCAATGGCACTAGCCGTATAATCTCCAATTCCCTTAAGGCTTTTGATTTGATCAAAATCACTGGGAAAGCGTCCTTGATATTGATCAGTGATTTTTTTGGCTGTAGCGTGAAGATTTCTCGCTCGGGAATAGTAGCCGAGACCTTGCCAAAGCTTCATGACATAATCCTCCTTGGCTGCGGCCAGTTCCTCGACGTTAGGAAAATTTGAAATAAAAGATTTGTAATACGGCAAGCCTTGGGCGGCTCTTGTCTGTTGTAAAATAATTTCTGACAACCAAACCTTGTAGGGTTCAGCACTGTCCCGCCAGGGAAAGGGCCTGCGGTTTTCTCCAAACCAACCTAATAATTTTTTATGGAAACTCATTCTGGCATTAATAAACGAATTTTGGGAAAATGTACCTACAAAGATAAAAAGGTAAGTCTGAATGAATTATCATTTTAATTTTTATATTTGCAAGCCCTTAAATAATTAAAATTAATACCAATAAAATATGACAAAAGCTGATATTGTTAGCAATATATCCGATCAGCTAGGGATTGATAAAACTGATGTTCAGGCCACTGTTGAAAGCTTTATGAAGGAGATCAAGAATTCATTAGAGAGTGGTGAGAATGTTTATTTGCGTGGTTTTGGAAGTTTTATCATCAAAACCAGAGCTGAAAAAACAGGCAGGAATATATCTAAAAATGTAGCGGTAAAAATTCCAGCTCACAATATTCCAGCCTTCAAGCCTGCAAAAATTTTCACGAATGGCGTAAAATCTAAGGTAGAAGTTGCATAAAAAATCAATTATAAATTCAAAATTAAATTTGAACTAT
>CAJXEG010000167.1 GCA_913052425.1 uncultured Flavobacteriaceae bacterium
TTTATTACCCGGTATTTTGGATACGAAGGGGTCATGCCCATTCGCGAAGGAGCTGCCCAAAACACCTTTTTGTCCGATAAAACTTATTTGACGGTTTTTGTTGAGGGAGAGATCCAAGGTGTCCCCCAGCGTAAAACTTTAGAAAAAGACTTTCTTTTTTCTGAGCATGTCAATAATGATTTTGAGTGGGAAAATGAATTCAACGGTCAGCCCTTCTCCATCCGATTTGAAAATTATGCAGAGGATGTCAGTGAACAATTGGTTTTGGATGATTCCGGCGAACGTTACCTTACTATTGTCGAATCCTACGACGGTAGCCGTCACGACCATTCTCTCAAGGAAGGGGAGGTGGCCAACATCCACAACATTCTTTTTACTTTGAACAACCCCATTACCGGTGCTGTCAACATTCGTTCAGAAGCAGGACTACATTATATTACAACGCCTTTTGATGGGACATACCTCAGGATGGCCGATCAACAATCCGGTTCGGTTCAGAAGGATACTGAGCAGGAATTACAATTGCGTTCGCTTTACAACCTTCAGGGATTTCAGTTTGTCATTCCTGAACCCCCACTCAGAGGAAAATTTGACTGGGTAAAATCCGAGGAGGGTACCGCTGGAGTTCAGGATGCATTGCGACTCCAGGTAGCGACCAATGGAAAAAGTGAAGCCATTACCGTGTTGGGAGGTAAGGGTATTGTTAACAATATGAAAAAAATCTCACTGAGCGGACTTGATTTTTACTTCAAGTTTGGTTCTAAGCGTTTGGATTTACCTTTTGCCATTCGTTTGAATGATTTTATTGCAGAAAAGTATCCCGGTACAGAAAAGAGTTACTCTTCTTTTATGAGTAAAATAACGGTAGAAGAACAGACCGCCTTCGATTATGATATCTATATGAATCATGTTCTGGATCACAAGGGCTATCGTTTTTTTCAGGCCTCATTTGATCCTGATGAAAAGGGGACAGTCCTGTCCGTCAATCACGATTTTTGGGGGACTTGGGTCACCTATGCAGGTTATATACTTCTCTATCTAAGTATGATAGGTATTTTCTTTTTAGGGAAGACCAGATTTAAAGACTTGTCTGCAGCTTTGGAAAAGATCAAAAATAAAAAGAAAGCACTCGTTAGTCTTCTGTTCTTATTAGGATCTGTGGGTTTAAATGCCCAAGTCCACGACCATGCCCCGCAAAACAACTTTGATTTTGACTCCGTGGTCAGGGCCAATACCATTGCCAAAGAACACGCCCAAAAATTTGGTAGTTTGGTCATACAAGACTTGGGTGGGCGAATGAAACCGGCCAATACTTTTTCTTCCGAATTGCTTCGTAAGGTCAGCAAAAAAGACCACTATGGTGAGCTCAATGCAGATCAGGTGATGATGTCAATCGTTGAAAGCCCTGCCCTTTGGTACAGTGTCCCCATCATATATCTTAAAAGAGGCAATGACAGTCTTCGTAAAATTGTAGGAGTAGATTCCAAACAAAAATACACCTCATTGGTTTCATTTTTTGACAACCAAGGCAATTATAAAATTTCTTCCCAATTGGAGGGGGCCTATCGGGCTGCTGTTCCCAATCAGTTTCAAAAGGATTTTATTGAGGTGGACAAGAGGGTCAACCTTTTGTATGCTGCATTGGAAGGGAAAATCCTAAGGGTTTTTCCGATTCCCGGCGATCCTTCGAACAAATGGGTATCTTATCCCGAGCTGAATGAAGCTTCTTTTAAAGGAAAGGATTCCCTTTACGCCCAAAATATTTTACCCCTCTATTTTAACGCTTTGAGGCTAGCCAGAAAGGAAGGTGACTACGCCCAAGCCGAAAACCTACTGCAAAGTCTCGAAGGGTTTCAGAATAAATTTGGGGGGGCTGTGATGCCTTCTGAAGATAAAATTGAAGCCGAAATCCTTTACAATCGATACGATATATTCAAAAAACTTTTCAGTTGGTACCTATATGCGGGATTGTTGCTTTTTGTGTTACTGATTGTTAAAATCTTTAGGGAAGGTAAAATTTTGAATTTGAGTATCAATGTTTTGAAAGGCAGTTTGCTACTGCTTTTCCTGTTACACACATCAGGGTTAATTGCCCGATGGTTTATATCTGGTCATGCCCCCTGGAGTGATGCTTATGAATCCATGATCTATGTGGCTTGGGCCACCATGTTTTTCGGATTGATTTTTGGAAGAAAATCCGAGTTAACCCTGGCTGCTACCGCTTTTGTCTCCTCTATGGTGCTGATGATTGCCCATTGGAACTGGATGGATCCGGCCATTGCAAATTTACAGCCTGTTCTCGATAGTTACTGGTTGATGATCCATGTAGCTGTGATCGTCGGCAGTTACGGGCCCTTTGCTCTCAGTATGATCATCGGTGTGGTTGCACTTCTTTTGATTTCCATTGCCGATAACAAGAACAAAGAAAAAATAGGTTTAAACATCAAGGAATTGACCATCATCAACGAACTTTCCCTTACTGTTGGTTTGATCATGCTCACCATAGGAAATTTTCTGGGGGGTATGTGGGCAAATGAAAGTTGGGGACGCTATTGGGGTTGGGATCCCAAAGAGACCTGGGCCTTGATCAG
>CAJXEG010000168.1 GCA_913052425.1 uncultured Flavobacteriaceae bacterium
CAATCCCTGAAGTGCACTTCCCATGTGGGTAGGGTAAAGATAGACCGTATTGACACCACCCAACAGAAAAGCCAGTGCAATACTTACACTGTTGTAGAATGACTGTTTGGCTATGGTCCCCATCGCAGTAGAAGTTAGTTAGATTTCTCTTTAAATCTTTGATATCCAAACAAGGTTACAACCGAAATAAAAACCAAAAGCGTTAAGAGTCTGATCATTCCGCCTGTACGAATCACAGGAGGATCAAATGTAAATTCAATGGTGTGTTTACCTGCAGGAACTCTAAGCCCTCTCAATACGTAGTTGACGGGAAAAACACTTGCCTTTTGTTTGTCTATGTTCACCGACCATCCATGGGGATAGTACATTTCTGAAAAGACCAACAATTGATCCGCTCTGGCTAGGAAATCGTATGTAAGCTTTGTGGGGTGGTTTTTGATCAATTCGATCTTATCCAACTGTTGCGCATCGTATTTGACGGTCATATTGTCTGGAAATTCAGACTTTAACACTACAGCTTCTCTGGAAAAATCCATGCTTTTCATTGACGCCAGTACTCCATCAGCCGTGTCTGCCACCAAAAGTGAATCGACTGCCCATGCTACACCCAGCACATTGGGGTTTTCGATCGGATTTTGTTCATTACTTTCTTGAACCAGGAGGTATTTCACGTTGAGCATGTCCATTACCCCGGTAATTTGATGGGTGGTAAAAAAGTCATAAAGTTCTTCGAACCGCCTTGGCTTTGCACCGTGGTAACCTCCAATGGCATTGTGAAAAAAAGAGGTTCTGGCTCCTGAAAGTTTTAAGCTCGGTTCGTATACCCTAAAGCGGCTGGTATCGGCATTGATTATTCGGTCTGCCTCTTGGGGAGTAAATAGGTTTTTTATTTGTCTTGGACTCACAAATAAATCCCTATCGATATAGCGTTGAGAAACGCCGATTAGATCACTGAGCATCAATCCAATCAGCGCGACAAGGGCAAGATTTCTGGAAAGCTTTCCCTTGGTGAAATAATATACAATCGTTAAAATCAGCAAACAGTATACAACAGCTCTGATCAAATCATAATTGAAAATAGACTTACGGGCCGTAAGGATTTGATCCATCAAGACCGGGCCATAAGCCTCGCTAAGATAGGCATCCATAGCCCCAGAAAAATCGAAGAAACCTTTGGATAGCAGGAGGATCAAAAGGATAAGAATAAATCCAATGGCTGGTTTTAATATTTTTTTGAACACCGATCTTTCGGGTTTCTGAAACAAATGATAAAGCCCTAAGCAAGCCAAAACAGGAAAACAAAATTCCAGAATTACCTGAATTGAACTCACGGCTCTGAATTTGTTATAAAGAGGAAAATAATCGATAAATAACTGTGTCATTAGGGGTAAGTTTTTTCCCCATGAGAGTAGTAGCGATAAGATGATCCCTGCCAATAATCCATTGCGCAGTCGACCTTTGACAATAAACAAGGCTAAAAAGGCCATAAAAATTACGGTGACCCCAACATAAGCGGGAGCTTCGAGTATGGGCTGACTTCCCCAGTAGGTAGGTACATTGGAGACAAAACTTTTGGCTTGAGAGCGTGGTAGCCCATTTTGAATCAAAAAATCATAGAGTTGGGAACCTTCACCTAAATCTTCTGAGGAACCTCCCCCCTGAATTCTGGGAGCCAAAAGATTAAAGCTTTCAAAAATCCCATAACTGAATTGGGTGATATAATCAGTACTGAGTCCTCCCGTATTTTGTTTAATACTTCCGTCGGGGTTTTGATTTAACTCACTTTTTCCACGGGTACTGAATTTGGAGTATTCCGAAGTGGCCAAAAGTGGAGGAGCATTGAGACCCAAGGCCAATATTGCTGCCAATACCAGTAGTGAGAATTGACGTAAAAAATTTTTATGGGTTTTGGTTTTTAATGCGGAAATTGCATAAACGATTCCAATGACCAGCATTAACAAAAGCATATAATAGGTCATCTGATAGTGATTAGCCCTTATCTGCATGGACAGGGCAAAAACCGTTAGTACAAAGCCTCTAAAACGTTTATCGTGGAGTATCATATACATCCCTCCAATAACCAATGGCATATAGGCCAACGCCTGAGCCTTAGTATTGTGACCAACCTGTAAGATGATCAATAGATAAGTGGACAATCCGTAGGCAAATGCACCAAAAACAGCAATTGGGATGGGCATTTTAATGATCAGCAAAAAAAGGTAGGCACTCAATAGATAGAGAAACAAAATCTCCGCAGGTTTTGGGATCAACTGAAAAAGCTTATGAATCGGTGTTAAAAAGTCATAAGGATAACGCGCACCCAACTGATAAGTCGGCATTCCACCAAAAGCATTGTCAATCCAATAAATTTCTTGATTGTTGGTTTCCCTGTACTCCTCAATCTGTCTAGACATTCCGGTGTACTGTCTTATGTCAGACTGAATTAATTTTTTGCCCGACAAAA
>CAJXEG010000169.1 GCA_913052425.1 uncultured Flavobacteriaceae bacterium
TCGCCGCAGAAGCCTATTACTACAGAGCCCATCAAAATCACAAAAACAAAGACTATGAAAAGTCCAATGAAGTCATTGCGCTTTTGTCCCAAAAATTCAGCAGCCAACCCCATTGGGCCGCGAAAAGCTTATTGCTGATGGCCCAAAACTTTTATGCCGTCAAAGACGCTTTTCAAGCCACTTATATTTTGGAATCCCTTATCGAAAATTACAAACAGTTTCCCGAAATATCGAAGCAAGGTGAGACCCTACTCAATCAGATAAAACAAGAGCAGGCTGAGCAAAATGCCAGTTTGTCCCAATCCGACAACAACAATGAAGTACAATAAGATTTTTATCGCTTTTTGGCTGGCCCTGTCCCTTTCCTTTGTCGCCCAGGCACAAGAACAGGAGACCGACGACTTGGGTACCCAAGAGGTTACTGTCGTTAAATCCTACAGCCCCAGCCTGAAAAGTGTTTTTAAAATTCGAACAAACCCTGAAATTGATGATTCCTTGGTTCAAAAAAAAATAAAGGTCGATTATACATTTGAGCCCATACCTGTAGTGTCCACCTTTGTCCCCAATAAAGCCACACCACTTAAACTACAGCGTCAAGAAAGCTCTTTTTATCACAACTCTTATGTGCTGGGTGGGATTGGAAACCAATCCTATCTCCAATTCAATTTTTCCACTATGGTACCCCTGGATCGAATCCAAACCATTGGTTTAAAGCTCCTCTATAATAAGATTGGAGTCATCGATCAAACCCTGCTCAACAGTGAGCAAAGTAGAACTTCCCTCAACCTGCTACATCAATACAAGCAAAACAATATGCGGGTAGATTCGGATTTGCGTTTTGACCGACAAGGACACAACTTTTTTGGATTGTATGATTTGGATTGGACAAAAATATCGTCTTTTAGACCGAATGTGATTGACCCCACTCAAAACCTTAACTACCTCTCCATTCGCTCCCGTTGGCAATGGTATGACGGCCTTTTTAATAAAGTCAATTTTAGCACCCATATCACCACTGATTCCTTTGACAGTTCAGAACACATTGTCAAAATCAATACCCAAATGAGGATTCCATTTTTTAATCAATACCTGGAATTGATGCCTCATCTGGAATTGGTCAACACCAATTTTGTAAGCGATTACTACAGTGAAGAGGCCCTGAGTTTTCAAAACGGATTGGGTCGGTTGGAGCTACAGTTTTTAAACTTCGGACGAAAACTAAAACTGAGGTTAGGAGCCAAAGGGATCTACCCATTTGGGTCCACTAAGGAGGAGCGTGCGGCATTTTATGTTTACCCCAAAGCAGAAATTTCTTACAGATCCGGCAATGGAAAATTGGTTCCTTTTGTCAATTATCACGGGAGCTATGAACTCAATAGTTTTACTTCCTTCTCACTGGAAAACGCCTATGTGGCTCCGGCCTTGGTGATCAAGCCCACCGAAGTAAATCACCACGGAGACCTGGGGTTCAATGCCTACCCGGGATCGGGATTGTCCTTCAAACTCTATGCCCATTACAGCCAATCCGACAATTTCCCCTTGTTTAAGCGTTTGCCCTACGACCAGAACAACCGGGATATGGCCTATCGTTTGGGCAATGCATACGAAATTATATATGATAGCGTTGAAAAAATGGGTATCATAACCCGAATCGCAATGCGATTTAGTGAATACAACAAAATCAGTCTCGAAACTGGCTATTTCGAATACAAAAGAAATGGAGATAAAAAAGTTTGGAACCTGCCCTCGCTCAATATTGATTTGAATGCCAACTTTAGACTAAGTCGAAAAATATTTTTTCAAGTCGGTGGGCATTACATAGGGGATAGGGATTCAATTAGAAACTTGGTTTTTCGCCTGTCAGAAAACAGCGATGGAAATATTGGAACCGTAGAGTCCTTGGGGTCGGTGTTTCGCATTGCCTCTTCCATTACATGGAAAATCAATCCCCAATGGGATTTATTCTATGAAGGAAAAATGATTCTCAGCGATAATACCTCCCGCTGGGCCTATTATCAAAATCAAAGCCAGTTGCATTTGGGAGGAATTCGGTATAAATTCGATATTAATCTCTGATAATAGTCATTCTAAGTGCTAAATATTTTAACAGTATATTTTTTAGTTTAATTTTGTGGTCAGATTTTTCAAATGAACAAAAGCTTCCTTATTCTATTTATTGTTTTATATACCGTAATTGGTTGCACGGAGCGTGTTGATTTATTGGTACACAATGCTAAAATCTACACTGTTAATGAAAGTTTTGATAAAGCATCGGCTTTCGTAGTCAAAGACGGTAAATTCGTTGCAGTAGGTGGGGAAGAATTGATCAAA
>CAJXEG010000170.1 GCA_913052425.1 uncultured Flavobacteriaceae bacterium
TGGCCCAGTATTCAGCTTTTTTCTATGACCATCATTGCTTATATTGTATCTTTATTGTCCTACCAATTATTAAAATAATGGAGATATTACAATACATCATAGCGATATTTTTAGGATTGTGGTCTCTTTATTATCTGATCAGAAAGTTGAAACCAAAAAACAAACCCGCAACCGGTCAAAGCTGCGGGAGAGGGTGTGATTGTTGAACCAAAAAATGGTAATCCGAATCCGATACATTACCATTAAGCGAATATAGTAAATCTCACCAACCGAACAAATATGTTCTGTAAAAATCTTTCCACAAAACTTAGTTTAAGTTTGTTTAATCATAAAAAGTGGAAGATTCTAACAAAGTTTTAATCAAGGAATTGGGTAAAAGAATCTCTTTTTACAGAAAACAGAGGGGATTAACACAAGCCCATCTATCCGATTTAGCAGATATGGAGGAGTCGGCTGTAAGGAGAATTGAATTGGGTAAGACGAATCCAACTTTCAAAACCCTGCTGCGTATTTCCAAGGGCTTAGAAATTTCCCTTAAAGAGTTGGTTGATTTTCCGATGTCTTAGCCTTGCTGCATCAAATGTTCAATTTCATCAGGCTCTTTGGGAATGTTTTCCATCAAATTGATCGGAGGGCCATGTTCTTGAGTGACTACATCGTCTTCAATACGAATGCCAAATCCCTCTTCAGGAATATAAATTCCAGGCTCGACAGTGAGGACCATATTGGCTTGTAAAGGTTGGTCAACCAATCCATAATCGTGGGTGTCCAGACCCAAGTGGTGCGAGGTGCCGTGCATAAAATATTTTTTATAGGCGGGTTTTTCGGGGTCTTGATTTTTGACAGTCACTTGGTTCAGCAGCCCCAGTCCGATCAATTCATCGGTCATGATCTGACCGACCTCTTGATGGTATTCTTTGATTAATATTCCGGGCACCAGCAACTCCATGGCGGCCTTTTCTACTCGCAATACAGCATCGTAGAGCGCGCGCTGCCTGGCCGTGAATTTCCCCGAAACTGGAACCGTTCGGGTCATATCACTGGCATAATTTCCATAGGCTGCTCCAACATCCATCAGGATCAAATCTCCCGATTGGCATTGTTTATTGTTGTCGATATAGTGCAAGACGTTGCAGTTTTTTCCAGAGGCAATGATAGGAGTATAGGCAAATCCATCGGATCTGTTTTTTAAGAATTCATGGGCGTATTCTGCTTCAATTTCAAATTCCCATACTCCCGGTTTGATGAAGGGTAAAACCCTGCGGAAGCCATTTTCTGTGATGTCTATGGCATTTTTAATTTGGTCAATTTCCTCTCCATCTTTGACCGACCTCAGTTTTTGTAAAATAAAGTTGCTTTTTTCGGTAGGATGGCTGGGAAACTTGGCCTTGGCCCATTTGATGAATCGGTCCTCCCGGGTTTGGGTTTCGACTTTGGCCCTGTAATGTTCGTTGGTATTGAAATAGAAAACTTTGGCCTCGTGGGCCAGTGTTTCAAACATCGCTTCAAAGTCATCCAGCCAGCATACAGTTTGAATTCCCGATAAAGCAGTAGCTTGTTTTTGCGTCAGCTTTTGACCTTCCCAAACGGCGATCTTTTCGTTGGTTTTTTTGATGAACAAAATTTCACCATGTTCGGGTTTTGGGGCATTGGGAAACAACAATAAAATACTTTCTTCTTGATTGATTCCACTGAGGTAAAAGATGTCTCGGTGTTGAGCAAAAGGGAGGGTGCTGTCTGCACTGATCGGATAGATGTCGTTTGAATTAAAAACCGCTAAACCCCCGGGTTTCATCGCCTGTACAAATCGATCTCTATTTTTGGAATAAAGATGGCAGGAGAGTGGACGGTAGCGCATCAGCCGATTTTTTGTGTGATAAAAACATCTAAAATTATTAAAATTAAAGTGAGTTACACGGATTTCGAATCAGTTTGTTGAACAAAAAAGGGATTTCAGCCCATTATTTTGTCAAATTGTTCAACATAAGCTACATTGCACAGTCCAGCACAAAATTTAGGCACTTGGGCTTTTCTATTCAACGTTTATGGACTAATTTTGTTATGATAAACCAAAGCTAATGATTACAACTACCATCGCCAGAAAGGTAGCCATGGCCCTGTCGGGGCTCTTCTTAATACTCTTTTTGGGGCAACACTTTACCATTAACATAACATCGGTATTCAGCGAAAAAATATTTAATTTTTTATCCCACTTTATGGGCAACAACCCAGTGGTACAATTTATTCTACAACCTGTTTTGATTTTGGGAGTTGTTTTTCACTTTGTCATGGGTTTTGTTTTGGAAATTAAAAACA
>CAJXEG010000171.1 GCA_913052425.1 uncultured Flavobacteriaceae bacterium
TAGACCGAACTTCCAGCAAGAAATACATCGATCTAAAAACAGCTCGAAAGAGAAAATACAATATCGATTGGGAAGGATTTCACCCAGTTGAACCAAGCACTCTGGGTTGCCAGACCATCGAAGATCAGGATTTGGAAACCCTAGTATCCTATATAGATTGGAGTCCCTTTTTTCGCTCATGGGATTTACACGGTAAATACCCCGGGATTTTAAACGACGAGATTGTGGGAAAAGAGGCCACCTCACTGTTTATCGATGCTCAAAATATGTTGCGAAAAATCATTGATGAAAAATGGTTAACGGCCAAGGCCCGTTTTGGGCTATTTCCTGCCAATACTGTAGAGGATGATATACTGGTTTTCGATCCCAATGACTTTGATAAGGAGAAGTTTCGATTGATTACCCTGCGGCAACAACTCCAAAAAAGAGCAGGTCAACCCAATTTGGCTTTGGCCGATTTTGTTGCGCCCCGTGAAAAAGGTGTACTGGATTATATAGGTACTTTTTGTGTTACGACCGGTTATGGTGCTGACAAAATTGCAGCGCGTTTTGAAAAAGAAAACGACGACTACAACAGCATCATGGTCAAAGCTTTGGCCGATCGACTGGCAGAGGCATTCGCCGAATATCTCCACCGAGAAATTCGAACCCGATATTGGGGATATGCGCCAAAGGAAAGCCTGACCAATGAAGAACTGATCAGAGAGCGCTACAAAGGGATTCGCCCTGCACCGGGTTATCCCGCTTGTCCCGACCATCTGGAAAAACAAACCCTTTGGGAGCTGATGGAGGTAGAAAAACACATTGGAGTAACCTTGACCGAAAGCTATGCCATGTGGCCTGCTGCTTCGGTTTCCGGTTACTATTTTGCCCATCCCGAAGCCAAGTATTTTGGTTTGGGAAAAATCAAAGAAGATCAATTGTTAGACTACAGTAAAAGAAGAAAAATCCCATTGCAAGATGCCAAAAAGTGGCTCAATCCTAATTTAACCTAAGCCTATGAAAGTTACAGATCATGAAAAGAACGCAAAAGGGCGGACACAATTTACCTTCGAAATTTTGCCTCCCCTAAAAGGACAGGACATCCAATCTATTTTTGATGCCATTGATCCCTTGATGGAATTCAAACCTCCTTTTATCGATGTGACCTATCACCGTGAGGAGTACACTTATGTGGAGCGCAAAAATGGCTTTTTGGAAAAAAGAGTCATACGAAAGCGGCCCGGGACCGTAGGGATCTGTGCTGCCATTCAAAACCGCTACCATCTCGATGCCATTCCTCATATATTGTGTGGTGGTTTTAGTCAAGAGGACACCGAAAACTTTTTAATTGACCTTGACTTTCTGGGGATTGACAATGTGGTGGCTCTTCGGGGAGATGCGGTTAAATCCGAAACCTATTTCAAACCCAGTAAAGGAGGGCATGCCTATGCCAAAGACTTGGTAGAGCAGATCAAAAACTTAAATCAAGGCCGGTATTTGGATGAGGAAATTTTATATTCTACCCCTACCGATTTTTGTGTAGGTGTTGCCGGATATCCCGAAAAGCATGCCGAAGCGCCCAGCTTGGATAGCGATATCCATTTTTTAAAAGAAAAAATCAAAGCCGGTTCGGATTACATCATTACACAGATGTTTTTTGACAACCAAAAGTTTTTTGAGTTTGAGGCAAAATGTCGGGAGGCGGGAATCAATGTTCCCATCATTCCCGGTCTAAAGCCATTGGCTACCCTAAAACAACTCAATATGATTCCCCATCGTTTTCACGTCGATTTGCCTCAAGACCTGATCGATGCAGTGGTCAAAGCCAAAGACAACTCAGCCATTTCTCAAATAGGAGTGGAGTGGTGTATTCAGCAAAGCAAAGAATTAAAAGAACACAGTGTTCCCTTTTTACATTATTACAGTATGGGCAAATCCAAAAACGTTAAAAAAATTGCTACTGCTATATTTTAATCCCATTTTGTCAGAGCATTGAATCGCTTTTCAAGCCCTACATTCTTTTGTTGAAGGCTTAAAATTTTAAGGCCATTATCATGGGCAAAGTCAAAAACTGCCGGTCGCATATCCTCCTGTGTTTCAAAGGTCAACTCGTATTCAAAATCAAAGGTATTGACCACTGTTTTGATATAAGGTATTTTTTGTAGTGCCACATTTTCTACACGATAATCAAAACTCACAGACACCACCTGACGATCGT
>CAJXEG010000172.1 GCA_913052425.1 uncultured Flavobacteriaceae bacterium
ATGGAATCATTGGAGCGGCTTATGCGACACTAATGGTCATTGTACTGATTAATTTCCTGAAAATTCTATTGGTACAACTCAGGTTTAAAATCAACCCATACAGCAATAAGACCTTCCTAAGTTTGGGAATTGTTGTTTTGCTTTATCTCACCATTTCCGAAATATCGTTTGATTATGCCCCTTTTGTAGCCTTGGTATTGAGGTCATCGCTCATAACAGTGGTTTTCTCGCTATTGGCTTATTTGCTCAGGCTTACTGACGACGTTCAACAGTTTTTGGGTAAAATTTTACCTTCTGCCAAGAGATCTTAAGCCTCAAGCTTTTCGCAAAGGTATTGTCCAGTAAAAGAAGTTTTCACGCGGGCCACATCCTCAGGAGTACCCATCGCCACCAGTGCGCCACCATTTTTTCCACCCTCAGGGCCCAAATCAATGAGGTGGTCGGCACATTTGATCAAATCCATGTTATGTTCTACCACGATGACCGTATGGCCATGCTCAATCAGGGCATTGAAGGAAAGGAGTAGTTTGTTGATGTCGTGAAAATGAAGTCCGGTGGTGGGTTCATCAAAAATAAAAACAATCTTGTCTTTGGTGGTTCCTCTGCCTATAAACGAAGCCAGTTTAATTCTCTGGGCCTCACCACCAGAGAGGGTGGTAGAGGGCTGTCCCAGTGCTACATATCCCAAACCTACCTCTTGAAGGGGTTTGAGTTTTTGAACCATCTTGCTTTGATTTTCTTTTTCGAAAAAGTCAATGGCGTCGTCTACACTCATCTCCAGCAATTGATCCAATGACAAGCCTCTAAACTCAACTTCCAAAACCTCTTTTTTAAACCTTTTTCCCTTACAGTGTTCACATTGTAAAACAACATCGGCCATGAATTGCATTTCGATGATAGTATTCCCATCTCCTTTACAATGATCGCAGCGGCCACCATCTACATTAAAAGAAAAATGTTTGGCTTGATAACCGCGGTTTTTGGCCAAGGCTTGTTTTGCATATAAACTTCGGATTTCGTCATAGGCCTTGATATATGTCACGGGATTGGATCGCGAAGACCTTCCAATGGGGTTCTGATCGACAAATTCTACGCTGTTTATTTTTTCAAAAGGGGCTTTGATGGCATCGAATTGTCCGGGTTTATCATTGAAGATCCCCTTTTCCCGCTGTAGGGCAGGATACAATATTTTTTTTACTAAGGTTGATTTTCCACTGCCCGATACGCCGGTTACCACGGTCATACAACCCAATGGGAAGTTTACATCAATGTTTTTTAAGTTATTCTCTCTACTGCCAATCAAAGAAATTTTATGACTACTTTTCCTCCGGCGCGTAGGAATCGGTATGGACATTTCATTGCGGAGGTATTTTGCCGTCAGACTTTCAGATTCACAGATGACCTTTAGATTTCCTTCTGCGACGATTTCTCCACCATAACTGCCTGCCTCGGGACCCATATCAATGATTTTATCGGCTGCATTCATGATTTCCTCGTCGTGTTCAACCACTATGACCGTATTGCCAATATCCCTGAGCTTTTTTAAAACCATGATCAACCGCTCATTGTCGCGAGAATGCAAACCAATGGAAGGTTCATCCAGGATATACATCGATCCAACCAAGGCACTGCCAAGAGAGGTGGCCAAATTGATGCGTTGAGATTCTCCTCCGGACAGTGTATTGGCTTTTCTGTTCAGGTTGAGATAGCCCAATCCCACGTCTTTTATGAATTGTATTCTTGATTTTATCTCTTTCAGTATACGATCAGACACGCTACTGTCATAAACATCCAGTTGTAGTTGGTCAAAAAACTCACCCAATTCGTCTATGGGCAAGTGAAGGAGTTTGGCCAGGGTTTCACCCCCTACTTTTACGTTGTTGGTGTCTCTCCTGAGCCGTGAACCATTGCATTCGTGACAGGCTGTTTTCCCTCTGTAGCGAGATAGCAGTACACGATTTTGAATTTTGTAGTTTTTGGCTTCTATTTTTTTAAAAAACTTATTGATCCCCGTAAAGTAGGAGTTCCCCTCCCATAGGGTGCTAATGTCTTTTTCACTGAGTTGGTAGTAGGATTTGTGAATTGGAAAATCGAATTTATAGGCATTTTCGATGAGTTGTTTTTGAAAT
>CAJXEG010000173.1 GCA_913052425.1 uncultured Flavobacteriaceae bacterium
CCCTAAAATATTGTGACAAGAAATAGTGACGGTCTTCTTCATAGTCCAGGGCAAAAATATTGAACTCTTGCAGGGTTCCCCCTCCTTGAGCGACTACATTCTGGGATTGTGAACGTTGCTCAGAAAAAACAGCCGAAATCGTGGTTTTTCCAAATTTTAGGTCGGTTCTAACTCCAAAGAGACTTTGTGCACCTTGTATGAGGTTGCTGTTTAAAGGCATGCTGATGTTTCCAATGCTGATGTTTTGTAGGATTGCATCCTCGGTTACCTTTCCATTGAGATAATCAGTAACATTACTACCCATACCCATCAAATTCTGACCGGACATGGCATCCGCTTTTGATTTAAGGTTGAGAATTTTTTGTCTGGCTTCATCGTAGGTACTCTGAAAATCCCCAATTTTTTGTTGTATCTGCGCTGCTTTATCGGTAATGTTTTTGGTGGCGGATAAAAGATTTTGCGCTCGGGACTTAAGCAAATCCCCTTGAGCATTCACTGACTCAGGGATGATGTCAGAAACTTCTGCCAACTGGGGCGGATTGAATTCTATTTTGACCAAATTTTGAAAGTCAAAAGTAGACTCTGTATCATAGTTGGCTGTGATTTGCAAACGATCACCAATTTTACCCAATAGACTTAAACTGATCCTTTGGTCAAAATCAAAGCCAAAACTTCTTCGATTTCTGGGCGATGCTGCCGGATTGTCGTTTTTTTGGTATCTAACACCCAAGTCTATTCCTACCGATCCTTGGGGGACGATATCAATTATATTGCTCCCAAAAATGGATTGAAAAAATTTACTGTTGACATAAACCTCCGGAAGGAGATTTTTTTGTGTTTCGGTCAAGTTTTCGGCATTTCCTGTCAGGGCTGCTATTTTACCTTGAAAATACCCTTTCATCTGTTCGGCCAGCACCATGGCTTCAAATTCTTTTGGGGATATTACCAATGGGGTATTGATTGGATAACCATCGATGGTTTCTGTATAGCGATACATACCCGTTTGGGGGTCATAGGTATATTTTGAGCTGATACCGGCCGATTGGGTAAGCTTGGATTTGGACAAATCATAGCTGCTCTCCACCTGTCCCCACAGCGAAAAACTACAAATCATCAGTAGGGGCAGCAGAAAGAAATTTAAACCTAAATTTTTGTTCTTTTTTCTACAGATCAAAGAGATTTAAAGTTTATTCAAGGCAGATTTAATCAATTCCTCGACCGAACTGTCGGGGTCGCCTTGAATGAGTTTATCAACGACTTTTTCAGAGGCTTTTCTCGAATAGCCAAGCACCTCTAATGCTGATAACGTTTCTTCTTTGATTGTATTGCTTTTAAAAACAGGAATTTCGTCGGTTCCTTGCAAGCTTTTGATCTTGTCTTTAAGTTCAATGATTACCCGCTGAGCCGTCTTCAGTCCAATGCCTTTGACTCCCTGAATGGTAGCGACATCCTCGGTGCCAATGGCCTGCTGGATTTCGGAGGGTGTAAGAGAGGAAAGCATGGTTCTGGCAGTACTGGTACCTATGCCCGATACGGAAATTAAAAGTCTGAATACGGCCCTTTCTAAAACTGTAAAAAAACCGTACAAAATATGAGCGTCCTCTCTGACTTGAAGGTGGGTAAACAGTTTAATGTTTTCGTCGGATGAAAGGCTGGAGAAAGTGTAGAGTGAAATATTGACCTCATACCCAATCCCATTACAATCTACCACCACTTGGGTTGGGTTTTTTTCAACGAGCTTGCCTTTAATTTGTGTAATCATTTTCTTGCTTTCAATTTTAGTTTTTCTTGTGCGTCAATGCTGGCTATGGCCGCCATGTTGACAATTTCATCCACTGAGGCACCCAGTTGCAGGATGTGGGCAGACTGTCGGAGCCCCATCAATATGGGCCCGATGGATAGGGTATTGTCCAATTCCTTAATGATCTTGTAGGTGATATTGGCGGCATCCAGGTTCGGAAAAATCAAGGTATTGACATTCCTGTTGTGAAGGGCAGAAAAAGGGAAACGCTCTCCCAACATTTCATTGTTGAGGGCAAAGTCCGATTGAACAGGGCCATCGGCAATAAGGTTGGGGAACATCC
>CAJXEG010000174.1 GCA_913052425.1 uncultured Flavobacteriaceae bacterium
GTTTTTCATCTGTCGACGGCCATTGAAACCGAATTGTTTTCCAACCAAAAGCCATTGGCAGAAAAGAAAATAACCGCCGAGGTTTGTGTACATCACCTGTGGTTTTCGGAAGAAGATTATGCTCAAAAAGGAACTTTGATTAAATGGAATCCTGCGGTCAAAAAGGTCAGTGATCGGGAGGCCCTTTGGAAAGCCCTCAACGAGGATAAGATTGATGTATTGGCCACCGACCACGCCCCTCATACAGAGCAAGAGAAGCAAAATCCCTACACCAAAGCCCCATCGGGTGGGCCCCTGGTACAGCACGCCTTTCCCGCACTTTTGACTGCAGTTCAACAAGGCAAAACCACCCTCGAAAAACTGGTCGAAAAAGCCTGTCACAATCCCGCCATACTGTTTAAAATTCAAAACCGTGGTTTTCTACGCGAAGGCTATTTTGCTGACTTGGTCTTGGTTGATCTGAATCAAAAATTTACGGTCGTCAAAGAAGACTTGCGCTACCAATGTGGATGGTCACCTTTTGAGGGTACGACCTTTGGGGCCACCATCGCCAAAACCTTTGTCAATGGGAATTTGGTTTACGATCAGGGGAAAATTATCGAAGGTACATTGGGTAAAAAACTAACTTTTGATCGATGAGCATGAAAAAAGGGATGGTGTTGTTGTTGTTGTTCACCTTTTCCTGTTCGGAGACAGGGGACAACCGCCCCCCGGATGATCTGATCCCACCGGAGCAAATGAGTAGGATCATGGCGGATATTCTTATGATGAAAAACATCAAACGTGAAGACTCCTATATCAAAGAAAAAAAGAATCTTTTGGTGCCGGAATACCTTTATGAAAAGCATGGGATCGACAGCTTGAAACTGGCAACCAGCCAATCCTACTACGCTAAAAACCCCAAAAAATATGTCCCTATTTTCAAACTGCTTGAAAACCATCTTAAAAAATTAAAAGACAGCATTCAAGAATCCATGCGTGCAAGCGAGGAGGAGTAGTCCATCGGCCAAGGACTGAGGTGCTAATCAGTCGAAAATCAGTCGGGTGATGGGGCTGTATTCAAAATCGATAAACGATTTTATTTTTCCTCCCGCAATGGTTTTTTGCTCGTATTGACTCGAGATGAGGGCACGGGTAAAAAATCGCTTTCTGATGCTCAGTACTTGAATCAAGTGTCCCAAAGCCCACAAAAAATACAAAAGGCCTTTGGGAATAAAAAGCACCTTTCTGTTGAAGTTTCCGGCTTTGAGCAGTGTTTCTGCCAGCGCTTTTCCCGTCCAATTTTCGGCCACCAAAATAAAGCGTTCTTCTTTGATTTTAGAATGCATCAACTCATCCATCACCAAGATCACATCTTGGATATTGACAAGGGCATTGGTTCCCGGAGTGGTCCACCTAAAGCCTTTGTAGTAACGTTCCAGTATTTTTTCAATGGGACTATCTTTTCCCAGTACAATACCAGGGTTGACGATCACGGCATTGAGCCCTTCTTGCATTGCCCGCCATACTTCCATTTCCCCTCCGTATTTGGAATAGGCATAGGGACTTTTATCGGTATTGTTGTCCCAAGCTGTGTTTTCGTCGATCACAGAGATGGAGGGATCATTGCCCAAGGCAGCTATGGAACTGACATAAACCAATTTTTTTACCGAATGGGACAAACACAGGTCCACCAGGTAGGCAGAACCTTTTTCATTGATTTCGAGTAGTTTATTGACATCCCGATGCGCCAGAGAAATATAGCCAGCACAGTGGTACACATGACTGATGCCCTCAAAGGCTGCATCCAAACTGGGCAGGTCTCTAAAGTCGGCTTTTCTCCAAGTGATTTTTTCGTAGCGTTCTTGGGCATCCGCAAATTGAGACTCGAACAGTTTCCAAACCACATTTTTATTCGACTCATGTCGGAACATGGCCACGGGAAAAATATCTTTTTGAGCCAAATGACACATCAAATGAGAACCGATAAAACCCGTCGCTCCGGTCACTAAAATCATAAATTAAAACTAATGCTTTTTAAAGAATAATTTTTTGTTTTAGGGCATAAATCTATCTTTGCTA